>NZ_BAAAYN010000057.1 GCF_039536245.1 Cryptosporangium minutisporangium
GCTTGCTCACTCGGCTGTCCTCCTCTGCCACACCTCGGGTTGGGGCGCGGCCTGTTGCCGGACTTTGTTCCCGATGCTACGTCGGTATGTCAGTCTTCTCGGCTTTCGGTTCGACGCCGAGACCCTTGTTACCGCCGTCACATAGGCAGCCCTTACGGGCGCTGCCGAAGGTTACTCCTCGTACCGGCCCACGCTCTCTCGTCCGTCCGGATTGATGCGCTCGGACGGACGTCTTTTGGCCGGTCGTCGTGGCTTTCACGGCGAACGGGTGAAGGGAGCGCGGGTGTCACTTCAACGACTGTGAGTGACCGACAGAAAAATGTCACCCAGTGTCGGAATGGTGCGGACCGAACGTTAGGTCCAATCCCGATCCGGTGCCTCGCATCGCCGGGACGGAGGTGGGTAGGCGATCTCGGCGGGTAGTCCTGCGGTGACCCCGCAGACCGAACGAGGAGGAGCCATGACCGAGCCCACCGGCAACGCGGACCAGGAGCGGCGCTGGATCGACGGTGACCTGGAATCCGGTGCGGACCCCACCGGCCCCGCGGAGTCCACGCAAGCCAGCGAGGCCACCGCCACCCGGCCGACCGACACCGGCCGAGGAGAGCAGCCCGACCTTCAGCCGGCCGAGGGAACGATCACCGAGGAGTGAGAGTGCCCGGCCGCGCGCCGTGCCCGATTGAGCCGGACGGGCGTCATACGGGCAGGGCCGAGCCCGAGTTCGGGCAGGACGACCGGTCGCCTGTGCGCATCATCCGCCGCTGACCAGCGCTGATAACCATTCGCTAACCGGGCGCGGTCGGGCACCATTCCGCCCACACAACCTGTTGGAGCCGTTAAAGGGAGGTGTTAAACAAGTCACAGAACCGAGAAGAGCCCGAGTCGCCGTCGACTCGGACCGTCGCCGAAGGAGGCCCGGATGCGCGCCGAGGAACGCCAACACCGCATCCTCGCCCGGGCCCGGAGCGACGGCAGGGTCGAGGTCAGCGGCATCGCCGCCGACCTCGCCGTGGCCCCCGAGACCGTCCGCCGCGACCTGCGGCTACTCGAACAACACGGGCTGGTGCGCCGGACGCATGGCGGCGCCTACCCGGTGGAGAGCGCAGGCTTCGAGACGAACCTCGCCAACCGCGCCACGCTCCGAGTACCGGAGAAGCGGCGGATCGCTGCCGCCGCCGTCGAGCTACTCGGCGACGCCGAGACCATCTACATCGACGAGGGCTTCGGCCCGCAGCTCGTCGCCGAGGCCTTGCCGCCCGGACGTCCGCTCACCGTGATCACCGCGAGCATCCCGGTCGCCAGCCATCTGGCCACGAAGCCCGACACCACGGTCTACCTACTCGGCGGCCGGGTCCGCGGCCGGACGCTGGCCACCGTCGACCACTGGGCGACCCAGATGCTCGCCGGCTTCGTCATCGACCTCGCGTTCCTCGGCGCCAACGGCATCTCCCGTCGGTACGGCTTGACCACCCCGGACCCCGCGGTCGCCAACGTCAAAGCGCAGGTCGTCCGGGCGTCCAGGCGGAGGGTCTTCGCCGGCGTCCACACGAAGTTCGGTGTGAACAGCTTCTGCCGGTTCGCCTCGGTGGCCGACTTCGAAGCGATCGTCACCGACACCGGTTTGTCCGCCGTGGAGGCGCAGCGCTACTCCGTGCTGGGGCCCCAGGTGATCCGCGCATGATCCTCACCGTTACCCCCAACCCCAGCCTCGACCGCACGTACACGCTGACCGGCGTGCGGCTCGGTGAGCTCAATCGGGCCGCCGTCGACACCGTCGAAGCCAGCGGCAAGGGTGTCAACGTCGCACGGGCTCTGCACGCGGTCGGCGTCCGCACCGCCGTTGTACTGCCGGCCGGTGGGCCGGAAGGCGCCCAACTCGGATCACTGCTGGAGGCCGAAGGCCTCCTCCACCGGGTCGTGGTCACCGACGCGTCGGTCCGAACGAACATCACGCTGCTCGAACCCGGCCGCACCACGAAGATCAACGCGTCGGGCAGCCCGCTCACCGAGGCGGACGCCGACACGCTGGTCGCTGCGGTCGAGGACCTCGCGCTCGGCGCGGACTGGGTGGTCTGCTGCGGCTCCCTGCCGCCGGAGACGCCGCCCGCGTTGATCGGCCGCATCGTCGAGGCGGGCCGGCGGGCCGGCGCCCGGACCGCGGTGGACGCCTCCGGCCCGGCGCTGCGCGCGGCGGCCGAAGCCGGACCCGACCTGCTGGCACCGAACGCCGAGGAGCTTGCGGAGTTGACCGGCCGAGCCTTTCCGCCGGGTGGTCGTCCGCTCGTCCGCGCCGCGCTCGACGCTGCGCACACGCTGGCCGACGACACCGGAGGTGCGGTCCTGGTCAGCCTCGGGCCGGACGGGGCGCTCTGGGTCGACCCGGAGTCCGCGCTGCACGGGTCGAGC
This sequence comes from Cryptosporangium minutisporangium, assembly GCF_039536245.1. Taxonomy (NCBI): domain Bacteria; kingdom Bacillati; phylum Actinomycetota; class Actinomycetes; order Cryptosporangiales; family Cryptosporangiaceae; genus Cryptosporangium; species Cryptosporangium minutisporangium. Next base: position 2,407 of record NZ_BAAAYN010000057.1, read on the forward strand.
CCACCGGTGACCCCGGTGAACACGGCTGGCGCTGGGGACGCGCTGCTGGCCGGGTGGCTCGCCGGGGGCCCTGATTCGGCTGGGCGGCTCCGGACCGCCGTGGCCTGGGGTACCGCCGCCTGCCTGCTGCCCTCGACCGCGGGGGACGTCGCCGCGACGGCCGACCTGCGCCGCGTCCAGATCCATGACCTCGGGGTCCCCGCAGCTGGACCCTGACCTGCTTCACGCCGAGTAACAGCCCGTAGTACCCAACCCCCCTTTTCGACCCGCGGAGGCGCTCGTGGCTCGCGTTGGCTCCATGCCATTACGCAGAGTAGTTGCATCACTATCGTGTGTGGTTATTGCGTCGACGGCGCTGAGCGCCTGTAGCGGCGCGGGCGGCGGTGGGACGTCGAGCGACGGCAAGACCGTCAACGTCCTGATGGTCAACAACCCGCAGATGCTCGACATCCAGAAGCTGACCGCCGAGAACTTCACCAAAGAGACCGGCATCAAGGTCAACTACACGGTGCTGCCGGAGAACGACGTCCGGGACAAAATCAGCCAGGAGTTCTCCAGCCAGGCCGGTCAGTACGACGTCGCGACGATCTCGAACTTCGAGGTGCCGTCGTACGCGAAGAACAACTGGCTCGCCCCGCTCGACGACTACGTGGCCGAGGACACCGCGTTCGACCAGGACGACGTCCTCGGCTCGATGACGAAGTCGCTTACCGCCGAGGACGGCAAGCTCTACGCCGAGCCGTTCTACGGTGAGTCGTCGTTCCTCATGTATCGCAAGGACGTCTTCCAGGCCAAGGGTCTGACGATGCCGGAGAAGCCGACCTGGCAGCAGGTCGCCGACCTGGCGGCCAAGGCCGACAACGCGCAGCCAGGCATGCGTGGCATCTGCCTCCGCGGCCTGCCCGGCTGGGGTGAGGTGTTCGCGCCGCTGACCACCGTGGTCAACACCTTCGGCGGCACCTGGTTCGAGAAGGACTGGACGCCCAAGGTCAACGCGCCGGAGTTCGTCGAGGCCACGAACTTCTACGTGAACCTGGTCCGCTCGCACGGCGAGTCCGGTGCCCCGCAGGCCGGCTTCACCGAGTGCCTGAACAACATGCAGCAGGGCAAGGTCGCGATGTGGTACGACGCCACGTCCGCCGCCGGCTCGCTGGAGTCCAGCGACTCGCCGATCGCCGGCAAGGTCGGCTACGTCGAGGCGCCGGTCGTCAAGACGAAGAGCTCCGGTTGGCTCTACACCTGGGCGTGGGCGATCCAGAAGGCCAGCAAGCGCCAGGACAACGCCTGGAAGTTCATCTCCTGGGCGTCCAGCAAGAAGTACGAGGAACTGGTGGGTAACGAGCTCGGCTGGGCGCGCGTCCCGGCCGGCAAGCGGCAGTCGCTCTACGACAACCCGAAGTACCAGGACGCCGCCGCAGCGTTCTACGAGGTCACCGACCTCGCGATCACGAACGCCGACCCGGAGAACCCCGGTGTCCAGCCGCGCCCGGCGCCCGGCATCCAGTTCGTCGGCATCCCCGAATTCACCGACCTGGGGACGCAGGTCTCCCAGGAAGTGAGCGCGGCGATCGCCGGTCGCCAATCGGTGAAGGAAGCCCTGGACAAGGGCCAGGACCTGGCCCAGAAGGTCGCCGACAAGTACAAGTAACGGCCCCGCTCGGCCGGGCGCTGACCCCGCCCGGCCGGGCCCCACCTCCCGATGGCGCCTCGAAGGGGGTACGCATGACGGCCATCGCTCCGACCGCCCAGACCACGCCTGCGCGACCCGACCGCACGCCGACGGCGATGCGCCGGGCCGGGGACTGGTCCCGCCGGGCGCCGCTGCTGCCGGCGCTGGTCTTCCTGATCGTCATCACCCAGCTGCCGTTCGTCGCGACGCTGGTGATCTCGTTCATGGACTGGAACTCGCTCTACCCCGATCAGCGGGGCTTCGCCGGCGTCGGCAACTACGTCGACGTCTTCACCGACGCGACGCTGCGCGACTCGGTGATCACCACGATCGTCCTCACGGTCTCCGTCGTGCTGATCAGCCTGCTGCTCGGGCTTGGCATCGCGCTCTTGCTCAACCGGTCGTTCCGCGGCCGGGGTGCGGTGCGGACGCTGATGATCGCGCCGTTCCTGGTGGTCCCGGTGGCCGCGGCGCTGCTCTGGAAGCACGCATTGTTCAACCCCGAGTACGGCCTGCTGAACGGCGTCCTGACCTGGATCTCCGGGTCGGACGCACCACAGCCGGACTGGATCACCGAAGCGCCGCTCGCGGCGGTCATCGCGTCGCTGGTCTGGCAGTGGACGCCGTTCATGATGCTGATCCTGCTGGCCGGGTTGCAGAGCCAGCCGCTGGACGCCCTGGAGGCCGCGAAGGTCGACGGTGCTTCGGCGCTCCAGACGTTCCGGTACCTCACGCTGCCGCACATGCGGCGGTACCTGGAGCTGGGCGCGTTACTCGGCTCGATCTACATCGTCCAGAACTTCGACGCGGTGTTCACGCTGACGTCCGGTGGCCTGGGCACGGCGAACCTGCCCTACACGATCTACACCACGTTCTACCAGGCACACGACTACGGGCGCGCATCCGCCGCGGGCGTCGTCGTGGTGGCCGGGACGATCGCGATCGCCACCTTCGCGCTGCGGGTCGTCTCTTCCTTGTTCCGCGAAGAGGAGGGTCGGGCATGAGCACCGTCATCGCGACCAAGCCGGAGACTGCGGCACCGCACAAGGCAAAGGCGACGAGGCCGGGCGCAGCACGCGGCAGAGGCGCGCCGCTACTGGGGCTGCTGGCCTGGATCGTCGGCATCCTGTTCTTCCTGCCGGTGGCGTGGATGGTGCTCACCGCGTTCCACAGTGAACAGGACGCCGCCACCAACCCACCGTCGGTCGCTGCCGACCTGACGCTCCAGGGCTTCCGCGAGTTCTTCGGCGCCACCAGCGGCGCCTCCCCGTGGCCGCCGTTGATCAACTCGGCGACCGCGTCGATCGTCTCGACGCTGCTCGTGCTGGCGCTCGCGATTCCGGCGGCCTACGCGCTGTCGATCCGCCCGGTGCGCAAGTGGACCGACGTGCTGTTCTTCTTCCTCTCGACGAAGATGCTGCCGGTCGTCGCCGGTCTGCTGCCGGTATACCTGATCGCGCAGCAGGTCGGGATGCTCGACAACGTCTGGACGCTGGTCATCCTCTACACCTCGATGAACCTGCCGATCGCGGTCTGGATGATGCGGTCGTTCCTCGCCGAAGTGCCGATCGAGATCCTGGAGGCCGCCGCGATCGACGGCGCCGGGCTGCTCACCGTGCTCCGGAGGGTGATCGTGCCGGTGGCGATGCCGGGCATCGCGGCCACCGCATTGATCTGCTTTATCTTCAGCTGGAACGAGATGCTGTTCGCCCGGGTCCTCACCGGCGTCGTCGCGCAGACCGCTCCGGTGTTCCTGACCAGCTTCGTCACCAGCCAAGGCCTGTTCCTGGCCAAGGTGTGCGCCGCCGCCACGGCGATCTCGCTTCCGGTGCTGGCCGCCGGATTCGCCGCCCAGGACAAGTTGGTCCAAGGGCTATCGCTCGGCGCCGTGAAATAGCCCTTTCTCCTTGGAGCTGCACCATGAAAGCTGCCGTCATCAGCGGAATCGGCACCATCGAGGTGACGACGGTCGACGACCCGACGCCCGGCCGCCGCGAAGTCGTCGTCGACGTCGCCGCCTGCGGCCTCTGCGGGACCGACCTGCACATCTTGCAGGGCGAGTTCGCGCCTACGCTGCCGGTCGTGCCCGGGCACGAGTTCGCCGGCGTGATCGCCGAGGTGGGTGCCGACGTCACCGAGCTGGCGGTCGGTGACCGGGTGGCGGTGGATCCGTCGCTCTACTGCTACGAGTGTCACTACTGCCGCCTCGGCAAGAACAACATGTGCGAGCGGTGGGCGGCGATCGGCGTCACCGCAGCCGGTGGTGCCGCCGAGTACGCGGTCGCGCCGGTCGCGAACTGCGTCAAGCTCCCCGACCACGTCCGCACCGAGGACGCGGCGCTGATCGAGCCGCTGTCCTGTGCGGTGCGCGGGTACGACGTCCTGAAGTCGCAGCTCGGTGCCCACGTGCTGATCTACGGCTCGGGGACGATGGGCCTGATGATGCTTCAACTGGCCAAGCGCGTCGGTGCGGCCAGCGTGGAGATCGTCGACCTCAACCCGGAGCGGCTGAAGACCGCGTCGTTGCTCGGGGTCTCCGGGGTCGCCGCGACCCCGGACGAGTTCGACCGCCCGCGCGGCTGGGAGCTGGTGATCGACGCGACCGGCAACGCGAAGGCCATTCAGGACGGACTCGGCAGGGTCGGCAAGGGCGGCACGTTCCTGCAGTTCGGAGTCTCGGACTACGCGGCCAGGGCCACGATCGAGCCGTACAAGATCTACAACCAGGAGATCACGATCACCGGCTCGATGGCCGTGCTGAACAGCTTCGAGCGGGCCGCCGAGCTGTTCGCGACCGGCGTCCTCGACCCGGACGTCTTCATCTCCGATCGGCTGCCGCTCGACCAGTACGGGGCTGCCCTGGAACAGTTCGCGGCGGGGAAGGGGCGAAAGATCGAGGTCCTTCCGTGATGGGGTGGTGAGACGTTGTTACTGGGTATCGACGCCGGGCAGACCGTGATCAAGGCGGCGCTGTTCGACCTGTCCGGGCGGGAAGTCGCGGTCGCGCGTGGGACCACGGCGGTGTCGTCGCCGCACCCGGGCTGGCAAGAGCGGGACATGGACGCCGCCTGGGAAGCCACCGCCGATGCGGTGCGGCGCGCGCTGCACGCCGCTGACGTCGATCCCACGGCGGTACTGGCGGTGGGGCTCTGCGGCCACAACGACGGGGCGCACCTCGTCGACGCCGACGGGCGGCCGGTGCGCCCGGCGATCCTGGCGACGGACAGCCGGGCGACGTCGGAGGCCGAGGCGCTCCGGAAGGCGGCCGGGGACCGGGCGTTGACGCTGACCGGCCAGGTGCCCTGGCCGTGGAACCCCGCCGGGTTGCTCACCTGGTTACGCGCGAACGAGCCGGCGGCGCTGGGGGCCGCCGACGCGCTGCTGTACTGCAAGGACTGGTTGCGTCTGAACCTGGTCGGCGAGGTGGGCACCGACCCCACCGACGCCAGCGCGTTCGCGACCGACCTGTGGACGCAGGAGTGGTCGACGGCCGTGCTGGAGCTGTACGGGCTCGACGACCTCGCCCGGTTGTTACCACCGATGCGAGGTTCCGCCGCCGTGGTCGGAGGGGTCACGGCGGAGGCCTCGGCACGCACCGGCCTCCGGGTCGGCACCCCGGTCGTGACCGGCGCCCACGACGTCGACGCCAATGCGCTGGGCATCGGCGCGACGGGCACCGGGGCGGTCAGCCTGGTGCTCGGCACGTTCAGCATCAACCAGGTCGTCGGCAACGCGCCGGTCGCCGATCCCCGCTGGCAGGCGCGCACGTTCTTCCCCGACGGCGGGGCCGCGCGGTGGCTGCACATGTCGACGTCGCCGAGCGGGGCGTCGAACCTGGAGTGGGCGGTTCGGCAGTTCGGGTCGCACTCGTACGAGGAGGCCATCGCGGCGGCCTCGGATCGGGACCGGGGGTTGGTGCCCCGTGCCGACGACCCGATCTACCTGCCGTTCCTCTACGGGGCGCCGGTGCCGTCGACTGGAGCCGGGCTGGTCGGGCTCCGCGGCTGGCACGGCATCGGCGACGTCTACCGGGCCGTGCTGGAGGGCGTCGTGTTCAACCACCGCTGGCACGTGTCCGCACTGGGTTCGTCGTTCCCGCTGGTCGGAGCGGCCCGGCTGTGCGGCGGCGGGGCGCGGAGCGAAGCCTGGTCCCAGCTGCTGGCCGACGCCCTCGGGCTCCCGGTGGAGGTCACCGACGCGTCCGAGGCCGGTGCGCGGGGCGCCGCGATGCTCGCCGGCGTCGGCGTCGGGGCGTACGCGGACCTCGGCGAGGCGGTGGAGGCCTGCGTCCGGGTGGTGCGTCGCCACGAGCCGGAGCGGAACCTGGACGAGCGGTACGCCAGGTACCTGGCGGTAGCCGAAGCGCTGGCCTGACAGCGGTCTTCCTACGGCAGAGCGGCGCGGCGGTGCCCGCGGGGCCCGGGGAATCGGGCGATCATTTTGTGGATTCGCCTGACACGGATCCCGCGTGCTCCGAATATGAGTCGCACTCACGTTCCTGGCGTCGTCGCCGACTGCCGCTTCTCCGCGCCGTAAGGACGGTCGATGGCCGTTAACCCTCCCGACCAGGTCGCCCAACGGTCCGCGCTGGACGAGCCGACGCGTTCTCCCGGCGGCCGCTGGCTGACGTCCTGGACCCTCGGCCACTTCGCGTTCTTCATGGTCATGTTCGCGGCCGCCCAGGTGGTGCTGCCGCGGCAGGCCGAGGCCATCTCACCCGACCACAAAGAGGCCGTGGTCAGCGTCGTCACGCTGGTCGCCGCGCTCTGCACGATCGTGGCGAACATCGTTGTCGGCGCGTACTCCGACCGGACGCTGGCCCGGCGGGGACGGCGGCAGATCTGGGTGCTCGTCGGTGCGGTGATCACGATTGCCGGTCTGCTGATCCAGGGTCACCAGCAGACGGTGGTCGGCATGGTGGCGATCTGGGCCCTGGTGCAGGTCGGCCTCTCGTCGATCAGCGCAGCGCTCACCGCTGCGCTACCCGACGAGGTACCGGTCACCGAACGAGCGCGGGTGTCGTCGCTCTGGGGCATCGCGTCGGCGGCCGGGCCGCTGATCGGGATCGCGCTGGTCAGCACCGTCGCGACCGGGATCGTCTCGGCGTATCTCGTGCTGGCCGTGTTCACCGTGTTGTTCGCGTTCCCGTTCGCGCTCTGGACGCGCGGGGTGCCGCTGACCCCCGCGGAGCGCCCGACCACGTCGTTCCGGACGATGGTGGCGGGCACGATCGCGCCGTTGAAGCACGCCGACTTCGCCTGGGCATGGACCGGCCGGTTCTTCATCCAGCTCTCGAACGCGCTGGCCCAGGTGTACCTCTGGTTCTTCCTGCGGGACCGGGTCGGCGTCGACCCAGACCTCTGGACGCTCTACTTGGCGCTGCTCTACACCGGCGGCGCGGTCGCGGCCGCGATCCCGGCCGGGCGCATCTCCGACCGCACCGGACGTCGCAAGATGCTGGTCGTGGTGTCGTCGGTGCTGCAGGGTATCGCCGCGATCTTCTACATGGCGTGGCCCACGACCTGGGCGGCGATCGTCGGGTCGTTGCTGCTCGGCATCGGGTTCGGGTGTTACGCCGCGGTCGACCAGGCGCTGATCACCCAGGTGCTGCCGAGTGCGCAGGACCGGGGCAAGGACCTCGGCGTCATCAACATCGCGAACAACCTGCCGTACGTCTTCGCCGGCGTCATGGGAGGGGCGGTACTGACGTTCTTCGGGCGCGATGACTGGGGCTACCCGGTGCTGTACGCCCTGTCCCTGATCACCGCACTCCTCGCCGCGCTCACCGTCCAGCCGATCAAGAGCGTCCGCTAGCCGCTCCGCGCCGTGTGGTGGGGGCGGGGCGGAGCTAGAGGCGGTGCGCCTCGGTGATGCGGCGGAGGAACGTCTTGGTGCGCTCCTGCTGCGGACTCCCGAAGACCTCGGCGGAGGTACCGCGCTCGTGGACGCGGCCGTCGGCGAGGAAGCAGACCTGGTCGGCCACCTCCCGCGCGAACCCCATCTCGTGCGTCGCGATCACCATCGTCATTCCGTCGTCCTTCAACCCGCGGACGACCTCCAGCACCTCCCCGACCAGCTCCGGGTCGAGCGCCGCGGTGATCTCGTCCAGCAGCAGGAGCTTCGGGTCGGTGGCGAGCGCCCGCACGATCGCGACCCGCTGCTGCTGCCCACCGGAGAGTCGATCGGGGTAGTCGTCCGCCTTGCCGGCGAGCCCGAGCCGATCGAGCAAGGCGCGAGCGCGGTCCTCGGCCACCCGCCGGGAGACCCCGTGTACCCGGCGCGGCGCCAGCGTGATGTTGTCCAGGACGGACAGGTGCGGGAACAGGTTGTACGCCTGGAACACGACGCCGATCTGTTTGCGGACGTCGTCGGCGTCCACCCGGGGGTCCGTGATCTCCTGCCCGTCCAGCCAGATCGCGCCGTCGTCCACGGTCTCCAGCAGGTTCGCGCACCGCAGCAGCGTCGACTTGCCCGAGCCGGACGCCCCGATCAGCACCGTGACCGTGTGCGGCGCCACGTCCAGGTCGACGTCGTCCAGCACGACGTGCGTCCCGAACACCTTCCGGACGCTCTCCAAGCGCAGCACCGGCGAACTCACACCACACCACCCTGCGATTGCCGACGGTTCATCCGCGCGGTGACCCAGTCGGTGAGCCGGGTCATCGGGATCGTCAGCGCCACGAACACCAGCCCGGCCACGACGTACGACGTGTAGTTGAAAGTCTGGCCGGTGAAGATCTGCGCGGCGTAGACCGCGTCCACCGCCCCGGCGATCGACACCAGCCCGGTGTCCTTCTGCAGCGATACCAGGTCGTTGAGCAACGGCGGAACGACTCGCCGGACGGCCTGCGGCAACACGACGTACCGCATCGTCAGCCGCCAGTTCAGCCCCAGCGACCGGGCTGCCGCCCGCTGCGAGGGGTGCACCGACTCGATCCCGGCCCGGAACACCTCGGCGACGTAGGCCGAGTACGTCAGCACCAGCGCGGCGCCACCCAGGTAGATCGGATTGTTCGTCACCCCGGTCAGCCGCAGAGCGGGCACCCCGTAGACCATCAGCAGCAGCGTGATGATCACCGGCAGGCCACGGAACAAGTCGGTGTAGATCGTCGCCAGTGCGCGCAGCGGGAAGAACACCGGCCCGCGTAGCGTCCGCAGCAGGGCGAGCAGCAGGCCGAACGCGAGGATGACCGCCCCGCAGAAGATCAGCAGGCGGATGTTGAGCCAGAGACCCTCGAGGATCGAGGGGAACGACTCCTTCGCGTACTCCCAGCTGAAGAACGTCTCCCGGACGCGCTGCCAGCCGGGCGAGCTGACGATGCCGACGACCAGCGCGACGACGACGATCAGCGAGCTGCCGCCCGCGATGCCGGCCGAGCGCAGCGTCCGGGAGCGGCGGTACCGCTCCCGGGCGACTTGCCGTTCGCTTTTTACATAACTCACTTCAGGACGGGCGCGTTCGTGGCCTTCGACAGCCACTCCTGCTCGATGCTCGCGAGCTTGCCGTCCTTGCGCAGGGCGTCGACGGCACCGGAGACGCAGGTGGTGAGCTTCGAGCCCTTGTCGAGCACGAGGCCGAACTGCTCCGGCGTCCCGACGGTGTTCTCGAACTGGCCGACGACCGCCGCGTCGGTGATCTCGGCGCCGGTGATGTAGAACGCGGTCGGCAGGTCGACGACGATCGCGTCCACCTGACCGTTCTTCAGCGCGGTCTTGGCCAGGTCGTTCTTCTGGTAGATCGAGGGCTTACCGGTCGGCTTGATGACGTCCTCGATCACGCCCAGCGACGTGGTGCCGACCTGCGCCCCGAGCCGGTACTGCTTCAGGTCTGCGATGCTCTTCGCCTTCGCGGCCGGCGAGCTCTTCAGCGCGATGACCGCCTGCCGGACGTCGTAGTAGCCGGACGAGAAGTCGACCGCGTTCTTCCGCTCGTCCGAGATGCTGACCTGGTTGATGTCGAAGTCGAACGTCTTCTTGCCCGGCGCGATCGCGTTGTTGAACGGCACGGTCACCCAGGTCACCTTGTCCTTGGGGTAACCGAGCTGGTCGGCCACGGCGTAAGCCACCGCGGACTCGAAGCCCTTGCCGTTCGTCGGGTCGTCGTCGACGTACCAGGGTCCGTACGCCGGCTTGTCGGTCCCGATCGTCAGCGTGCCCGACTTCTGCGTGGGGAGCGATCCGGGCGCGCACTCGGACGACGCGGAGGCGCTCGCCGTGGTCTCGGTGTCTTCGTCGGCCGGCGCGCAGCCGGCGGTCCCCAGTGCGACGAGCAGAGTGAGGGCCAAGGCGCGAACGGCGGCCACAGGGAGAGAGGCGCGGGTCATCGAATCTCCGACTCGAACGGTAGGAAATAACGCTGCGCCAGCGTACGTCGCTGACCGGGACGCGACACCCCACCGGGGGCGCGTTGCAGCAGAACCGTAATGAGCCTGGTCACCGACTCAATTCCGCTTTCAAGGCGAGCGCCACATTCAGGAAGATTTCGTCCTGCTCGTGAGCGCTCAACGCGGTCAACGGTCGCTTCACCGAGTTGGCCGCGTGGAACCGGGCCAGGTCCGGCTGGTGGTCGAACAGGCACGGGTTGACGACGATCGGGATGATCCGGCAGCCACCGGCGGCCGCCGCCTGCAACAGCTGGGGCAGCTCGATCTCGCTGATGAACTCCGAGATCAGGAAATCCGTGCTGACCAGCACGATCGCGACCTGCGCCCGGTCCAGCGCGGTCGCGATCTCCGCGCGCCAGTCGTCGCCGGCCACCACCCGCCGGTCCGACCACAGGTCGATCGTGCGATCCCGGACGAGCGGCCGCAGGTGCCTGTCGAGGCGCTCCAGCCACGCCTGGTCCCGGTGGCTGTAGCTGACGAAGACCTGGTCGCGGACGCGCGGCCGGCGTTTCCCGACCAGTTCGTAGAGCCGATCGACCGAGAGTCGACGCAGGTAGAACAGCAACTGCGGATCCTCGACGACGAGGTGCCCTGGGCTGGGGTCGTAGTGCAGGTGGGTAGCGGCCTCGGCGTCCACGTCGCCCAGCCCGTCGGGGCACTTCTCCGCCAGCGTGGCGAAGCCCGGCCAGAGTTCCCGGTCGGCCTGCTCGACCCGAACGATGCCGTCGGCGCCGGTCCGGCCGGCGTCGCGCAGTGCGGCCAGCAGAGCGACGCATCCGGTCGCGTCGGCGCCGTCCAGTGCGGCGAACCGCCGCAGCGCCGGGCCGTACTTACGCTCGCAGGCCTTGAGCACCTCGGTCAGCGCGAGGCCGATGTCGGTGGCGATCGGCGTCCGGTCGGCCCGCGTCCGCTCGATCCGGTAACCGGCCGCCAGCTCCCAGCAGAGCATCTGGGCGGTGAGGAGGCTTCCGGCGGCGGCCAGGACGATCTGCGAGCGATCGGCGAACGCGATGTTGAGCGCCTGCTCGCCCTTACGAATCATCTCGTCGATCGTCGCGTCGCTCACCGCGGGGAGCCGGAAGACGTCGATGCGGGTGGCGACGTCGTGGCCGAGTTGGACCAGGCTGTCGCCGGTGCCGGGGATGCCGATCAGGATCAGCTTGCTGTCGGACTCCTCGTCGGCCAGCACCTTGAGGTAGTCGACGAGCTCGGTCCGGAGCGCGTGCGGCAGACGGTGCACGTCGTCGACGGCGATCGTGCCCTGGTGGCCGTCCGGGAGCCGGGCGATCCGGGGCAGGTCGGCTCGGCGACGGCCGGAGAGCACGGTCGGGCTCAGCCGGGGGTCCAGCCGTTCGATCGCCCGGACGAGCAGCGTGGTCTTGCCGATGCCGGACGGCCCTTCCAGCACGATGCCTCGACCGGGCGCCCGGAGAGCCGACACGAACCGGGCGAAGTCCGGCGGCTCGACGAACGTCAGCGTGGGAGTTCCGCTTCGCTTGAACACCTCTTCCAGCGCGTAGCGGCCGACCTCGACCGGAGGCGGCTCCCAGGTGCGTTCGTCCTCGGAGATCGGCGGCGCGAACTCCCGGGTGACGTCGCCGAGGACGGGCCGTGACCATCCGGCCCGGCGCTGCTCGGAGAGCTGCTGGCAGACCAGGCGGACGCCGTCGACGATGCTGCGGATCCCGTCGTCCCGGTTCTCCCAGCGGCTCAGCGGCTTGCCGCGGGGCAGCGCAGGCACGTGCCCCGGCGGCAGGCTCTCCCAGGGCACCGGCGCGAGCAGGATCGGGATCACGACGGTCCGTCCGGCGCTCTGCCGCGCCCGGATCCGCGCGAACTCCGGGCTCTCCAGGTAGCCGTGGTTGATCAGATTCCGGCTGACGCAGACCACCACCAGGTCGGCGTCCTCGGGATGGATCTCCCGTTCGGGTTCCGCGGACGGTCGCTGCAGGAGCGTGATCAGCGAGACGGTCATCGGTGCCGCCCACGACTCCCCGGCGGTGGGCCGGTAGACCCGCCAGACGCTCGTCGCCGCCAGCAGCGACTCCGGGAGCGTGTGCAGCGCGCCGGCGAGCGGTGCGGCGAGGTGCGCGTCGTCCGGGCCCACGACGACGGCCGCCCGAGGCGGAATCCGCGGTGGCCTGACCGGCCGCTCCTCGGCCGGCTCCGTGACCAGGAACGACCGTAGGTGGTGGCGGAGGAGGTCGACGGCCGACGTCGGGGTCGTCCTGGTGAGGTCGAGGTACTGGTAGTCGCGGAGCGGCGGCGGTAACGGCAAGCGTTCGACGAGCAGCGGCACCAGCCGGATGCGGCCACGAGCGGCCAAGTCGTCGGCGGCCGGCCAGAACTGGCCGCACTCGGAATCGGCGAAGTAGTGCTGGGTGAGCACGAGGAGCACCAGGGGCACCTGCCCGGTGGGGACGTCGGAGGCCGTGGTCACGGTGCGGGCCGGCCCTGCTCCGAGCTCGGCCAGCACGCTCGTCAGCCGTTCGACCCAGGCGGCGTCGGCGTCGGCGGCGCTGATCAGGTAGTCGACCGCTCTCGCCCCCTCTCGGTTGCGTTGAGCGACAGCGTAGTGACGTCATCCGAAAAGGCGCGCGGTCCGGCGTCCGGCTCGTGCCGTTAGCGGGGAAACCACCGCCGACCTGCAGAAGAAGCGCGTCGGAAGGTTGACGAATACGCGTGTCTACTGGCGGAAAGCGCCTACACTCGGTCGCCGATCAGGGGTTGTGAAAACGGACGGAGTCAGCACAGTGGGCACGGGCCCGACCGAGCAGGACGACACGCGCGACATCCCCATCAGTCGACCGGTTCCGGGGGTGTCCCGGAAGCCGCCGGGACGGCGGATGAGCTCGATGAAAGTCCGTCTGGGGATGATCGGAGCACTGTCGCTGACGGTCGCCGCGTGCGGTAGCGACGCCGACGATGACGACGAGGTCACCGCGTACTGCGTGAACCAGAACACCTACCAGTCCGACGGCTCCTACCAGGTCATCGACGACGACTACTGCGACGACGACGGCTACCACGGCAGCCACGGCGGGTACTTCTGGTACTACGGCGGCGTCTACAAGGGCTCGCGCATTCACAAGGGCACTACGGTGAAGCCCAAGGGCGCGCACATCACCACGACGAGCGGCAAGACCATCCAGCGCGGCGGATTCGGCAGCCGCTCCTCCAGCGGCGGCGGCTGACCGACCGTGCGCCGCGAATCGTCCACTCCGCGTCCGGGGTGGGAGCAGATCATCGAAAGCCAGGGCCTGGCGTACCACCGCACCTCGCACCCGGAGCACCTGACCCGTCCGTACTGGGACGAGTCCGTCCACTACACGTTCACGATGGACGAGGTCCTCGCCATCGAGGCGGACGTCGAGACGCTCCACCAGATGTGCCTGGAAGCCGTCGAGCACGTGATCACGACCCAGCGCTACATCGATTTCGGCATCCCCGGCTGGGTGGTGCCGTCGATCGAGGCGTCGTGGCGGCGCCGCGACCCGCACCTGTTCGGGCGCTTCGACCTCCGGTACGACGGATCCGGCCCGGCGAAGATGCTGGAGTACAACGCGGATACCCCCACCAGCCTGGTCGAGACGTCGATCATCCAGTGGTACTGGAAAGAGGACGTCTACCCCGGCGACGACCAGTGGAACTCGCTGCACGAGCGGCTGGTCGACGGCTGGAAGCGGATCGCCGCCAGGGCGCCCTCCGGGCCCATCCACTTCACCTGGACCAACGAGGACGAGTCCGGTGAAGAAGTGATGACGATCGCGTACCTCCAGGAGACCGCCGAGCAGGCCGGCCTGGACGGGCTCTCGATCGCGGTGGAGGACATCGGCTGGCACTACGGGCTGAACCGCTTCGTCGACCTGGACGAGCGGGTGATCAGCACGATCTGCAAGCTCTATCCCTGGGAGTGGGCGGTCGACGACCTGTTCGGCCGCAACGTCATCGACGCGCTGCCGACGATGACCTGGGTCGAGCCGATCTGGAAGATGCTGCTTTCGAACAAGGCACTGCTGGCGGTGCTCTGGGAGATGTATCCCAACCACCCCAACTTGATGCCGGCGTACCTGCGCACCCCGGGTCCCTTGCTCAGCTACATCCAAAAGCCCTTGCTCGGACGCGAGGGCGCGAGCATGCAGATCGTGACGCCGTCCGGAAGCCAGGCGACGTACGGCCAGTACGGTGCCGAAGGGTTCGTCTACCAGGAGTTCTGGGCGCTGCCCGAGTTCGACGGCCAGCGTCCGGTGTTGGGCGCCTGGATCGTCGAGGACGAGTCCGCCGGGCTGGGCATCCGGGAGACCACCGGCCTGATCACGGACGACACGTCCTCATTTGTTCCCCACCGCATCATTACTTCGAAGTGAGAGGCAGCATGGCGACCGAGGAAGTTGTGGCGCTGGACAGCACGTACTGGAACGCGGTCGGCGAGGGGGCCGGCTCGATCGTGGCGTACGCGGCGCTGGGCCTCGTGCTGCTCCTCGTCGGCTACTACGCGATCGACCTGGCGACGCCGGGCAAGCTGTCGGTGATCATCCGGGACGAGCGGAACATCAACGCGACGGTGCTCGCCTCGTGCGCCGTGTTCAGCGTCGCGCTGATCATCGTCGCCGCGATCTGGTCGTCGGGCGGGCGCCTCGTGGAGGGCCTGATCTCGACCGCGATCTTCGGCCTGATCGGGATCATCGCGCAGGTGGTCGCCGCGTTCGTGTTCAACATCCTGGCCCGGATCGACGTGCGTCGTCTGGTGCACGACCCGAGCGTGAGCCCGGCCGCCGTGCTGCTCGGCGTCACCAACATCGCGATCGGCCTCGTGACCGCGATGGCGGTCGTCTGAGCCCCTCCCGCTGAGTTACGCCGAATCCGTCTCCACCCGGGCTGTGGAGGCGGATTCGGCGTAACTGGGCGGTTAGGCTGCGGGCGTGGACGGATACCTGGGGCAGTACGCGACTCTGGGACTGCTGCTGGTCGTCGGGATCGGGTTCGTCGCGGTGTCGTTCGGGGCGAACCGCCTGCTCGCGCCGCGCCGTCCCACGCCGGCGAAGCTGTCGACGTACGAGTGCGGCGTCGACCCGGTCGGCGGCGACTGGGCGCAGGCCCAGATCCGGTACTACGTCTACGCGTACCTGTACGTGCTGTTCGCGGTCGAGAGCGTGTTCCTCTTCCCCTGGGCGGTCGTGTTCGACCGCCCAGGGTTCGGCGTCGTGACGCTCGTCGAGATGGGGATCTTCCTCGGAGTGCTGGCGCTCGGCCTGCTCTACGCCTGGCGCAAGGGCGTCCTGCGCTGGACTTAGTGGATCGCGGTGACCGCCGCGCGGACCTTCTCGGCGGCCGCCAGCACGTCTGGTGAGGTGCGGAGCGTCGCCAGGTCGTCGGCGGGGTCGGACGCGATCGGGAGGTCGAGGATCACCCGTCCGGGGCGGGGGCTCATCACCAACACCCTGGTGGAGAGCAGCACGGCCTCCTCCACGCTGTGCGTCACGAACAGTACGGTTCGTTCCTCCGCCGCCCAGAGCGCACGCAGCTCGGCCTGCAGCTTCTCCCTGGTCAGCGCGTCCAGGGCGCCGAACGGCTCGTCCATGAGCACGGTCGACGGCTCGGTCGCCAGTACCCGGGCGATCTGGCAACGCTGCTGCATACCGCCGGAGAGTTCGTACGGCGCGGCGTCCGCGAAGTCGGCGAGGCCGACCAGCTCGAGGTACCGGCGGGCGGTCTCCCGCCGCTCCGCCCGCGGCACGCGTCGCATCTTCAGGCCGAACTCGACGTTTCCCGCGACCGACAGCCACGGGTAGAGGCTGGGTCGCTGGAAGACGACGCCACGCTCCGGCGCCGGCCCGGTGACCTGGTCCCCGTCCACCTCCACGGTGCCGCTCGTGGCCCGCACGAAACCCGCCACGATGCGCAGCAGCGTCGTCTTGCCGCAGCCCGACGCCCCGACCACCGACACGAACTCACCCGGCTGGATCGTCAGGTCGGTCCGGTCCAGCGCCTGCACGCTGCCGCTGCGCCCCTGGTAGGTGTGATCGACCCCGGAGAGTCGCACGCGCGGCGTCACGTCAACTCTTCGGGACGGACTTGGCGAAGGACTCGTCCACGGCGTCGTCGTACGCCTTCTCGGCGCGGACGGTCGTGATCTCACCCAGCTCCTTGTTGAACTCGGCGGTCGCGAACAGGTTGTCCGGCAGGCCGCCGGCCAGGTACTCGTCGCCGGCCTGATCCGCGGCGTTGACGAAGATCAGGTCCTCCATCTGCGCCTTCGCTTCGGCGGGAGTGATCGACAGCTCGGCCGCGATCGCCTCGGACGCCGCCGTCGGGTCGTCCTTGATCAGCGTGACGGCCTTGTCCTGCTGGGCGACCCAGGTCTTCACCGCGTCCGGGTACTTCTCGGCGAACTCGTCGGTGACCACGCCGAGGTCGTAGGTCGTCTTGCCCTCCTTCGCCAGCTCGGCGCTGCTGACCAGCGTCTTGCCGCCGTCGGCGAGGAGCTTGGCCAGCACCGGGTTCCAGACGTAGGCGCCGTCGATGTCGCCGCGCGTCCAGGCGGCGAGGATCGCGTCCGGCTCGGAGTCGATGACCTTGACCGACTTCGAGTCCAGGCCGGCTTTCTGGAGTGCGGCGAGCAGGCTGTAGTGCGACGTAGAGGCGAACGGCGTCGCGATCGTCTTGCCTTTGAGGGACTTGACGTCGGTGAGGCCGCCCTTGACGACCAGGGCCTCGGCGTCGCCGATCACGTCGAAGATCCACGGCACCCGGTACTTGATCCCGGACGAGATCCCGCGGGACGCCGGGCTCGAGCCGACCAGGCCGATGTCGACCGAACCGGCCTGGATCGCCTCGTTCACCGAGCCGCCGGAGTCGAACAGCTTCCACTCGATCGTGGTGTCGGAGCCGAACGCCTCCTCCAGCCACTTGTTGTGTTTGACGACGAGGTCGCCGTTCGGGATCTGCTGGTAGCCGATCACGATCTTGCTCGGTGCGCCGCCGGCCGCGGTGTCCTCGTCGTCACCGCCACAGGCGGCGGCGGTGACGAGCAGAGCGGCGGCCGCCGCGGCCGCGAGCACGCGGCGGAGGGGGTTACGCATGCGAGGTTCCTTCATTCGGGGGTGGGGGAGGTCGGACAGGTCGCAGCGGTCGCCCTGTGGCGAGCGCAGCAGGGGCGTCAGGTACGGCCGGACCAGGGGACGAGCGCGCGTTCGATCAGGCGGAGCGCGGCGTCCAGAGCCAGCGCGGTGAGGCCGATCGTGATCACGCAGACGATCGCGACGTCGGTCAGCAGTTCCTTCTTGGTGGCCCACGCCAATCCGCCGATGCCGGGGATGCCGTTCGACGTCTCGGCGGCGACGATCGTCGTCCAGGCGAAACCCATCGCGATCCGGACGCCGGTGAGCACGTCCGGGACCGTCGCGGGCAGCACGGTGTGCAGGACGAGCTGCAGGCGGCTGGCGCCCAGCGATCGCGCGGACTCCAGGTACTCGCCGGGGATGCGCCGCACGCCGGCGAGCGTCGCCAGCGTGATCGGTGGGAACGAGGCGATGAACAGCAGCCAGATCTTCGAGTCGTCTTCGATCCCGAACCAGATGATCAGCAGGCTGAAGTAGGCCAGGGGCGGCAGCGCCCGGAGGAAGTCCACGTACGGCTCGACGACGGCGCGGATCGGCGGCACGGTCGCGAGCACCACCCCCAGCGGAACGCCGAAGACGATCGCCCAGAACAGCCCGCGGAGGATCCGCCAGAGGCTGGCCCAGAGGTGTTCCCAGAGGTAGTAGCCCTGGATGCCGGGCAGGCCGTTGTGCGAGGTCACCGAGTAGACGAACGCGTCCCAGACTCGCCCGGGCGACGGCAGGAAGATCGGGTCCCAGATCTCGGCTGCGGCCACAGCCCACCAGACGGCGAGCAGCACGACGACCGAGAGCAGCACCGAGAGCAGCCGCCGGAGCGGCGCACCGCCACGCCGGGGTCGCCGCGTCGGGGCCGGCGCGGGACCGATCGACGGGTCGGGAATCTCCGCCACCACGCCAGGGCTCTGCACCACGTCCATCGCCTCCACCGAACCTATCTGATCGATAGGCATAGTGCCTGGTCGGAGACGCTGCGGGAAATCCCTGTCCCAGCAGGCGGTACGCCGGGCGGCCGACGTCTGCGGAGGCGGGGACGAAACGGTTCAACTACCCTCGGCCGGTATGGAGAGCCGAAAGCTGGGACGGACGGGTCGGAACGTCAGCGTCGTCGGGTTGGGCTGCTGGCAGCTGGGTGCCGACTGGGGCGAGGTCGACGAGCAGGACGCGCTCGGGGTGCTCGCCGCGGCCGTCGACGCCGGCGTGACCTTCTTCGACACCGCTGACGTCTACGGGGACGGCCGGAGCGAGCGGCTGATCCGGTCCTACTTCGAGACCGGTGCCGCCGCTCCGGGCATCACGGTGGCGACCAAGGCCGGACGCCGGGCCGACCCGTTCGTCCCGGAGCAGTACACCGAGGCGAACCTGCGCGCCTGGATCGACCGGTCACGGCAGAACCTCGGTGTCGACACGCTCGACCTGGTGCAGCTGCACTGCCCGCCGACGCCGCTCTACTCCGACGACCGAGTGTTCGAGGTCCTCGACGCGTTGGTGGCCGAGAAGACGATCGCCGCGTACGGCGTCAGCGTGGAGACCGCGGAGGAGGCGCTCACCGCGATCGCACGCCCGGGAGTGGCCACCGTCCAGATCATCCTGAACGCGTTCCGCCTCAAGCCGCTGGAGCGCGTCCTGCCCGCTGCCGCCGAGGCAGGCGTCGGGATCATCGCTCGGGTGCCGCTGGCCAGCGGGTTGCTCTCCGGCAAGTACGACGAGCAGACGACGTTCGCGGCCAACGATCACCGGTACTACAACCGGCACGGCGAGTCGTTCGACGTCGGCGAGACGTTCTCGGGCGTCCCGTACGAGGTCGGTCTGGCGGCCGTGCGGGAGCTGCGCGGCGTGGCACCGGAGGGGTGGAGCTCCGCGCAACTCGCGCTGCGCTGGATCATCGACCAGCCGCAGGTCAGCACCGTCATCCCCGGCGCACGCAACCCCGAGCAGGCGCGGGCCAACGCGGCCGCCGGTGAGCTGCCCGCGCTGCCGGCCGAGGCCCACGCCGCCGTCGCGGAGGTCTACGAGCGGCTGATCAAGCCGCACGTCCACGACCGCTGGTGAGTCAGCTGCGGGCGTTGCGCATTTCGGTCGCCGGAACTCGCAACGCCCGCGGTGAAGCCTCGTAGGCTCACGGTGTGGCCATCGATCTGCCGACTCCGACCCGCCAGGACCCCGCCGTCCGGGGCGCGGGGCCGACGCTGCCCGACCCGATCAAGTTCGTCCTGAACTGGGGTCGGAAGTACTCCCTCTGGGTGTTCAACTTCGGCCTGGCGTGCTGCGCCATCGAGTTCATCGCGACCTCGATGGCGCGGCACGACTTCATCCGGTTCGGCGTCATCCCGTTCGCGAACGGGCCGCGCCAGGCAGACCTGATGGTCGTCTCCGGGACGGTCACCGACAAGATGGCGCCGGCCGTCCGGCGTCTCTACGACCAGATGCCGGAGCCGAAGTACGTCATCTCGTTCGGTTCGTGCGCGAACTGCGGCGGTCCGTACTGGGACTCGTACTGCGTCACGAAGGGCGTCGACCAGATCATTCCGGTCGACGTCTACGTGCCGGGTTGCCCGCCGCGGCCGGAGGCGCTGCTGCAGGGCATCCTGCGGTTGCAGCAGAAGATCGCGGACGAGTCGGTGTCGCTGCGTGGGGGCGCGCGCCCCGGACCGGAGCCGACCGCCGCCGCGCTGAACGCGCCGCCGGTCCGCCCCTGATTCGCCCCAGATCCGGCCGCATGACGGGCTCTCAGGCGGGCTGGGGTGCCACCTCGCGTCCGGGCTCACGCGCCTCGGCGACGGTCCGGTCGAGGGACCGGGACACGAACGTGAGGGCCAGCGCCCCCAGCAACATCCCCACGCCGACCCAGACCGGCGCCCGGTATCCGAGGCCGGCCGAGATCGCGGCGCCGCCCGCCCAGGGCCCGATCGTGTTCCCGACGTTGAACGCCGAGGTGTTCACCGCGCTGGCCAGCGTCGGGGCCTGGGCTGACAGCAGGAACACTCGCGCGTTCAGCGCCGCTGCGGCGGAGTACCCGGTGATCCCCATCAGGAGCAACAACGCGACGGTCGCCACGGCGTATCCGGCGAGCGTGGCCAGCGCCGCCATCACGACCAGCAGTGCCACGAACGAGATGTGCAGGTTGGTCAGCGCCCCGCGGTCGGCGAACCGTCCCCCGATCAGGTTGCCGAGGAAAGCCCCGATCCCGAACATCAGCAGGAGCACCGGTACCGCCGCCTCCGAGAGCCCGGCGACGTCGGTGATCAGCGGAGCGGCGTAGCTGAACGCACCGAACATCGCGGCGGCGTAGAGGACGGTGGTCGCCAGCGACACCCAGAGCCTGCCGTTCCGGAACGTGCGCAGTTCGTCGCGCAGCTGCGGCACCTGGTCGGTGCGTGACCCGGCCGGCACGTACAGCACGACGCCGACCAGCGAGATCAGCGCGATGACGCCCACCGCCCAGAACGTCGCCCGCCAACCCAGCCACTGCCCGAGCCAGGTTCCGGCCGGGACGCCCAGCACGTTCGCCACGGTCAGACCGCCGAGCAGCACCGAGAGCGCCCGTGCGGTCCGGTCCGGCGTCACCGCACGGACCGCGGTCACCGAGGCCACGCCCCAGAACGCGCCGGTCGCGACCGCGGTCACGACGCGCGCGACCAGCAGGACGCCGTAGTTCGGGGCGAGCGCTCCCAGCGCCTGGCCGGCGATGAAGAGGATCAGCGCGCCGATCAGCGTCGTCTTGCGGGGCAGCCGTAGGCAGGCTGCGGTGAGCGTCGGCGCGCCGATCACCATGCCGATCGCGAACGCGGAGATCAGACCGCCGACCGCCGGGACGCTGACGTCCAGGTCGTCGGCGATCAACGGGAGCAGCCCCGCGATCATGAACTCGGTGGTGCCCAGCCCGAAGATGCTGAGCCCCAACACGTAGACGACGACCGGCACCAGTGATTCCCTTCATTCTGCAATGATCAGTTCAAAACTGCGCCGACGACCGTCGCGGCGGACCAACGACGAGATCAGGCGCGGAGGGCCGCGCAGGTCACCTCCACCACGTCGGTCAGCTGGTCGCGCGGGGCCGCCGCCCGGCCCTGCACCCGCAGGCCGCTGATCGCGCCGTGGACGAACCGCGCCAGTGCGGCCGCACTCTGGCGGGACGAGATCGACCCGTCGGCCTGGCCGCACGCGATCGTGGCCGCGATCCGGCTCACGAAGTCGTCCATCAATCGGCGGACGGTCTCCGTGGTCGCGGCGTCGTGCGGAGCGCGCTCGACCGCGGTGCGGGTGACCAGGCACCCGGTGGAGTTCGGCCGGGCCTCGTCGTCCACCGTGGCGAGCAGTAGGGCGCGGATCCGCTCGTAGCCGGTGCCGGGACCGTCCAGAATGGCGCTGGAGTCGTGCGACTGCAGCTCGGCGAAGCGGTCGAGGCATTGCGAGTAGAGCGCGTCCTTGCTGTCGAACGCGTTGTAGAGGCTCGACCGGCCGAGGCCGGTGCTGTCGCAGAGGTCCTGCGCCGACGTCGCCTCGTAGCCGCGCGCGCAGAACGCCTGCATGGCGGCGTCGATCGCTTCGCTCGGGTCGAACCCCTTCGGGCGTGGCACGCGCCCACGCTAACCCGTTTCGGAACGGCCGGTCCAATTCATTTCCGGTCGCTGCGCGTCCGCCTCCCGTTACCGTTGGTCGATGGGTAGCCGGTCGTCGCCTCGCGTCGTGGTGCTCGGTGCCGGCGCCGCCGGTCTCACCACCGCGCTGTGTCTCGCCGAGGCGGGCACTCCGGTCCGATTGATCGCCGACCGCCCGCCCGAGCGGACGACGTCGGCGGTGGCCGGGGCGTTGTGGGGCCCCTACATCGCCGAGGACGTGCGCGTGCTGAGCTGGGGCCTGCACTCGCTGGGCGAGTTCCGTGCGCTTTCGGAGGACGCCCGCTCCGGTGTCCGCCTGGCCCGCGGGCTCGAGGCGGCCGCCAGCTACCAGCCACCGCCGGACTGGGTGCGCGGGATGGACGGCTTCGCGCACGTGCCGCGCGTTCTCTTACCGGCCGGGTTCGTCTCCGGGTGGCGGTACACCGCGCCGATCATCGACATGCCGGTGTACCTGCGGTATCTCGTCGGGCGGCTGGCCGCGCTCGGCGTCCGGGTCGAGCTGGTTCCCGCGCTGGGCTCTCTGGACGCCGTCGCCGAGCTCGGTGACGTGGTCGTGAACTGCGCCGGGCTCGGCGCCCGGGAACTCGTGCCGGATCCGAGCCTCTGCCCGGTTCAGGGGCAGCTCGTGGTCGTCGAGAATCCGGGCGTCGACGAGTTCTTCTCGGACTACCCGGGCTGCGACCAGCCGACCTACGTCCTGCCGCAGGACGATCGAGTGGTGCTGGGCGGTTCGGTCCGCACGGGAGTCGAGTCGACCGATCCCGACCCGACGATCTGCGCCGAGATCCGGGCTCGGTGCGCGGCGATCGTTCCGGAGCTGGCCACTGCCCGGATCGTCGAGCACCGCGTCGGCCTGCGCCCGGTCCGGCCCACCGTCCGGCTGGAGCGGGTCGTGCACCGGGGCGCGACGATCGTCCACAACTACGGCCACGGCGGTTCGGGCATCACGGTCTCGTGGGGCTGTGCCGCGGTGGTGCTTGATCTCCTGGGATGAGCCGGGCTTCTGGACGAGCCGGGCCTGCTGCCAGTGCCGAACCCGGCGGACACCCTACGATCGGGCCTCATGACGGAGGAGGAGATCGGGGCGCGGCTGACCGAGGCGCTCGGCGTCGGCGAAGCCTCGGTGTCCGCGGGGGGACGGTACGCCCGGGCCTGCGTCGACGTGCCGCCGGAGGCGTGGGTGGACGCGGCCAGGACCGCGCGGGACACGCTCGGCACGGTCTACTTCGACTTTCTCACCGGCGTCGACGAGGGTGACCAGGGATTCGCGGTCGTCGTCCATCTGTGGTCGCTGTCCGGCCGGTACGGCGTGCTGCTGCGGACCGTCGTGCCCCGGGCGGAGCCCACCCTGCCGACGCTGACCGGCGTGTTCCCCGGTGCCTCGTGGCCGGAGCGGGAGACCGCCGAGATGTTCGGGGTGGTGTTCGCCGGGCATCCGAATTTGGCCCCGCTGCTGCTGCCGGACGAATTCGAGGGGCATCCGCTGCGCAAGGACTTCATCCTCGCCGCCCGGGTCGCGAAGGCGTGGCCCGGCGCGAAGGAGCCGGGGGAGAGCGACGTCGGGGCGCCCGGCCGCCGTCGGAACCGGCCGCCGGGAGTGCCCGACCCCAACGAGTGGGGCCCGGAAGCGGGAACGCTGCCGCCGGAGCCCGCCGGCCGGGCGGCTCGGGGTGCGCGTGCCGATCGCCCGCCCCGCGCGGCGCGCCCGGAGCGCCCGGTGAGTGGCGACCGACCGGAGCGGCCGGAGCGGGCGCCTCGCACCGAGCGGCCCTCGCTTACCGAGCCGTCGTCGCCTGCCGAGCGGCCCTCGCTTACCGAGCCGTCGTCGCCCGCGGAGCGGCCCTCGCTTACCGAGCCGTCGTCGCCCGCGGAGCNCTACCGAGCCGTCGTCGCCCGCCGAGCGGCCAGCGCGGCCGGAGCGGGCGGAGCGGCCGGCTCGTGTCGAGCGTCCGGCGCCGGGGAAAGGCGCCGCGGTCGAGCGTCCGAATGAAGAACCGGAAGCCGACGACGGCGGGAGCGCCTGATGCCGACCTGGCTGGAGGTCGTGCTGCGGGTGCTGGCCGCGCTCGGCGCGTTCCTGACGCTGCCGCTGCTCGTGGGGCAGCTGGAGCACAAGGCGATGGCGCACATGCAGGGCCGCCTCGGTCCGATGTACGCCGGGGCGTTCCACGGCTGGGCGCAGCTGATCGCCGACGGCGTGAAGTTCGTCCAGAAAGAAGAGATCGTGCCGGCCGAGGCCGATCGTCCGGTGTTCCGCCTGGCGCCCGCAGTGAGCCTGCTGCCGTACCTGTTCGTCTTCCTGGTGCTGCCGCTCGGGCCGCACGGCCTTGTCGCCCAGCCGCTGGAGATCGGGCTCTTCCTGGTGCTGGCGGTGGTCGGCGTCGGGGTTGTCGGCGTGCTGATGGCGGCCTGGGCGTCGGCGAACAAGTACGCGTTGCTCGGCGGCGTCCGCGGGGCCGCGCAGCTGCTCGGTTACGAGTTGCCGTTCGTGCTGTCGGCGGCGAGCGTCGCGATGGCCGCCGGGACGCTGAGCCTGCCCGGCATCGTGGAGGCCTGGGAACCGTGGTGGCTGCTCTGGCAAGCGCCGGCCGCATTCGTCTTCTTCGTGGCCGGCCTGGCCGAGATCCGGCGTCCGCCGTTCGACATGCCGATCGCGGAGTCCGAGCTGGTCGCCGGGTACTTCACCGAGTACACCGGGCTGCGGTTCGCGTTCTTCCTGCTGGCCGAGTACGCCGGGATCGTGGTGATCTCCGGGCTGACGACGGTGCTGTTCCTCGGCGGCTGGCGTGGTCCGTTCGACGACGCGCACTTCGGCTGGTTGTGGACGCTGCTCAAGCTGTTCGCGGTGGCGTTCGTCGTGATCTGGGTGCGGGTGTCGTTCCCGCGTCTGCGCGAGGACCAGCTGCAGCGGTTCTGCTGGCTCGTCCTGGTGCCGCTGGCGCTGGCACAGCTCGCCCTCACCGCCGTCGTGAAGGTCGCCCTGTAGTTCGCCGAACCGTGCCATCGTGGCGTGGTGAGGGTGCGGCGGTGGGCGGCGTTCGCGGTGGCGTGCGTCGCGGTCGTGGCGCTGCTGTCGCTCTATCTCTGGGCCGGCGTCCCGATCCGGCGCGGACACGTGGCGGTTCCGCCGGCGGCGGCCGGCCCGGACGACGTCATGCGTGCGTACTTCGACGCGGTGGACGCGAACGACAAAGCGACGCAGCGCGCCCTGTGGGCAGCGGGCCGTGCGCCGGGAATCGACAGCGACGACGTGCGGACGGTCACCGGCGTCCGAGTCGTCGAGCAGGACGCCTACGTGCCGTTGCCGGAGGACCCCGCGGAGCTGTCCGCTTACCGTGACGTCGTACGACTTCTGATGAGCTTCCGGGTGCACTACTGGCCGGTGCACGACGACCCGCAACAGCCGACGGCGACGTTCTATCTGCTGGTGCGCAACGGCGCGCACGAACCGTGGCGGATCTGGGGCGCCGGCGCGTTCGTCTGAGGCCGCAGTTCCGGGCGTGTGTGCGATTTCGTGGCCTGGAGCCCACGAAATGCGCATGCGCCGGGCTGCGAGTGTGGGCGGCGCGCTATGCCGGGGGGCGCGGAGCGGGCAGGATGCCACCCATGGGGATTCCGGGTGCCGGGCTGGCGAAGGGTTTGGCGGTGACGCTGCGGACGCTGTCCCGGCGTGCGCACACCCGGCAGTACCCGGACGTCAAACCGGACCTGCCCCCGCGCAGCCGCGGAGTGATCGCGCTGCTCGAGGAGAACTGCACGGTCTGCATGCTCTGCGCCCGGGAGTGCCCGGACTGGTGCATCTACATCGACAGCCACAAGGAGACCGTCGAGACGCCCGGCGCGGCTCGGGCGCGGCAGCGCAACATGCTCGACCGGTTCGCGATCGACTTCTCGCTCTGCATGTGGTGCGGGATCTGCATCGAGGTCTGCCCGTTCGACGCCCTCTACTGGTCGCCGGAGTTCGAGTTCGCCGAGTACGACATCAAGGACCTGCTGCACGAGTCCGACCGCCTCCGCGAGTGGATGTGGACGGTGCCGCCACCGCCGGCGCACGACCCGCTCGGCGAACCGGCGAAAGAGGTCGTCGCCGCGGATCGAGCGCTCGCCGCCCAGCGCGCCGCCGACGCCGCACGGGACGATGCCGCCGAGATCCGGGACGAGACCGGAACCGGCGAAGCGTCGTTGTGAGCGTTTCCACCCTCGGGATGTCGGTGAGGGCTGGCAGGATGCCCGCGTGACCGTGTGCCCCGAGCGCCTCCTCCGCTCCGCTCCTCGGTCGCTAGGGCTCCCTGCGATGCTCCCCCTGTCCCCGATTAGCGCAGTGGAGACGCTCTCGTGACCGTGACCGACGTCTTGATCGCCGCCCTGGGCGTGGTGGTCGTCAGCGCGGCGCTCGCGGTGGTCACGACCGCCCACGTCGTGCGGGCCGGGCTCTGGCTGGTGGTGGCGCTGGGTGGACTGGCCGGCGTCTACCTGGTGCTCACCGCCGAACTCGTGGCGTGGGTGCAGATGCTCGTTTACGTCGGTGCGGTCGTCGTGCTGCTGCTCTTCGCGGTCATGCTCACCCGGGCGCCGATCGGCGCCAGCCCCGATCTGAACCGGGCCCGGCTCCCCGCGTTCGGCGTCGGCGCCGGTGCGGGCGTCGCGCTGATCGCACTGCTGGTCCACGCCTACCGCTGGACCTACGTCGATCTGGACGACGTCCCGGAGGGCACCGCCGAGCAGGTGGGGACGGAGATCTTCCGGCAGTGGGTGCTGCCGTTCGAGGTGCTGTCGGTGCTCCTGCTGTCGGCGCTGGTGGGAGCGATCGTGGTGTCGTCGCGGCGATCCGGCTCCGCGGGGGGACGCTGATGCATCCGGTCGTGCCGTACGTCCTCGCGGCGGTGCTGTTCGGAATCGGCCTCTACGGCGTGCTCGTCCGGCGGAACTTGCTGCTGCTGCTGATGGCGGTCGAGCTTCTGCTCAACGCTGTCAACTTGATCCTGGTCACCGCCGACGTCTCGACCGTGGGCGTGCCGCGGTCCGGCGCCGTGTTCGCGCTGTTCGTGATCGTGCTGGCCGCCGCGGAGGTCGGCGTCGGACTGGCGTTGATCCTGCAGCTCTACCGGCTGCGGCAGACGGTGGCCGTCGACCGAGTCGACATCGGAGACGGGGCCGGCCGGGCCGACGTCGAGGCCGGAGCCGACGGGGTCGACGCGGATCAGTCGGTGGAGGGACGCCGGTGAACGCCGACGTCGCGCTCGCCGCCGCGCTGCCTGCGCTCCCCGGCGCGGCGGGGTTGGCCGGTCTGCTGCTGCGTCCGGCGGGTCGCCGGTGGGCCGCCGCCCTCGGAGTGACCACCGCAGCGGCGGCTCTGGTCGTCGCCGCCGTGCTCCTGTCCCGGATGATCGACGCCGGCACGATGCCGCGGCGCTACGCCGACTACGTGCCTGGCGGCGACACGCAAGACGTGGACGCCGCGACCCGGCTCGCCGACTTCGGCACGCTGGAAGTGCTGCTCGCGGTGCGGGTCGACGTCGCGGCGGCGGTCGTCGCGGTGATGGTGTGCGTGGTCGCGCTCGCGGTGCAGGTCTACTCGGTCGCGTACCTGCACGACGACGACCGCTTCGGTCCCTACGCCGCGCAGGTCTCGCTGTTCACCGCCGCGATGCTGCTGGTCGTCGTCAGCGGCGACTTGTTCCTGCTGCTGATCGGCTGGGAGGTGATGGGCCTCTGCTCCTACCTGCTGATCGGCCACGACCGCAGCCTGCCCGAGGCCCCCGGCGCGGCGGTGAAGGCGTTCCTGGTCACCCGGGTCGGCGACGTGGGTTTCCTGCTCGGCGTGATCGTCCTGGGCGTGGCGGCCGGCTCGTTCCGGATCGCCGACATCCTGGCCGCGGACCTCGGCCACGGGACGCTGCTCGTCGCGTGCCTGCTCCTGCTGGCCGGCGTGGCAGGCAAGTCGGCGCAGTTCCCGCTGCACACCTGGCTGCCGGACGCGATGGCCGGCCCGACGCCGATCAGTGCGCTGATCCATGCGGCGACGATGGTCGCGGCCGGTGTGTACGTGGTGTTCCGCCTGTTCCCGCTGTACATCCGCGCGCCGGGGGCACTCGCTGTGCTCGGTGTGGTGGCGGCCGTGACGATGCTGCTCGCCGCGTGTGCCGCGCTGGCCCAGGACGACATCAAGCGGGTGCTGGCCTGGTCGACCGTCAGCCAACTCGCGTACATGACCGGCGCGCTCGCGGTCGGCAACAGCGGTGCCGCTCTGCAACACCTGCTCACCCACGCCGCGTTCAAGGCGCTGCTGTTCCTCGGCGCCGGAGCCGTGATCCACGCGGTCGCGTCCAACTCGATGGCCGCGATGGGCGGTCTGCGCCGCACCATGCCGGTGACGTTCTGGACGATGACGATCGGCCTCGCCGCGCTGGCCGGTCTCCCGCCGTTCTCCGGATTCTGGACGAAGGAGTACGTGCTGGGCGCCGCCGAGGAGGCCGCCGCCGGACACAGCTCCGGGGAGGTCTGGGTCGGGTGGGTGGTGCTCGTCGCCGGTCTCGTGACCACCGCACTCACCGGCGCCTACGCCGCCCGCCTGTGGCTGCGGACGTTCTTCGGCACCTACCGGGGCACCGCGACACCGCACGACCCACCGGCCCTGATGCGCTGGCCCGTGCTCCTGCTCGCGGTGCCGGCCGCGCTCGGCGGTGCGGTGGTGCTCTGGCACGTCGATTCCGGCGTCGGTTGGTACGCCTACGTGTCACCCGGGCGCCTCGTCGAGATCGTGCCGCTCGGCTCGTTCGAGTTGCACCCGTTGCTGGCGCTCGCCGCCACCGCGCTGGCGCTGCTCGGGGTGGGCGCGACCTGGTGGCGGTGGCGCCGGGACGCCGACGTCGTCCCGCGCGCGCTGCGGCCCGCGTTCGCGGCGGCGTTCGGTATCGACGCCGTGCAGCGTGCGCTCGTGGTGCGACCGGTACGGATGCTGGCTCGCCTGGCCCGGGTCGGCGACGCCCGTGCGGTCGGCGGCACGGCCCTCGGCACCGGACGCAGCGCGCTGCGGATCGGCCGGACGCTGGCCGGTGCGCACGCCCGTGGCCTCGGTGGTTACGTGACGACGGCGCTGGCCGGGGGCGTGCTGCTCGCGGTGCTCGCGGCGGTGGGGGTGCTCCGGTGAGCGCGCTGCTGGTGGCACTCCTGGCGGTGCCGGCGCTGGGTGCGGTGGCGCTGGCGTTCTGGCCTGCCTCCGCCGAGCGGGCGGCGCGGTGGTTCGCGGTCGCGGTGACCGGTGCGGTGTTCACGGGCGCGCTGGTGCTGCTGGGTGGGCGAACGACCGGGCCCGGGCCCTGGACCGAGTTCGACGTGCGGTGGGTCCCCAGCCTGGACGTGCGGCTGCACTTCGGCGTGGACGGCATCTCTTGGCCGCTGATCGCGTTGACCGGACTGATCTTCCTGCTCTGTGCCGTGTACTCACTCCGGCACGTGCCGAAGCCCGGCAAGCCACGCACGCTCCTGGCTCTGCTGCTGGCCCTGGAGTGCGGCGTCCTCGGCGTTTTCCTCGCGCTGGACGCGCTGGTGTTCTTCCTGTTCTTCGAGGTCACGCTCCTGCCGATGTTCGCGGTGATCGCGATCTGGGGCGGTTCGGGCCGACGCTCGGCCGCGCGACAGTTCCTGCTGTACACGCTGTTCGGATCGGTCCTACTGCTGGTCGGCGTCGTCGCGGCCACGATCGCTCGAGGTACCGCCGATCTGGTCGCCTGGGCCGGGGAAACCTCTCCGATGTCCGAGCGCGGCCAGATCGCGGTGTTCGTCGTCCTGCTGGTCGCGTTCGCGGTGAAGAGCCCGCTCTGGCCGCTGCACAGCTGGCTCCCGGACGCCCACACCGAGGCGCCGACGGTCGGTTCGGTGGTGCTGGCGGCGGTCCTGCTGAAGATGGGCACCTACGGCCTGATCCGGGTCGGGCTGACCGCCGCACCCGAGGGAGCGCAGGCGGTTGCCCCGGTGCTCGGGGTGCTGGCGGTGGCCGCGATCATCGTCGCCGGGCTGGTGTGCCTGGCGATGGGCGAGCTCAAGCGGCTGATCGCCTACTCGTCCGTCGGTCACATGGGCTTCGTCCTGCTCGGTATCGCCACGCTCAGCACGCCGGGGCTCCAGGCGGCACTGTTCGGCAACGTCGCGCACGGCGTCCTCACCGGGCTGTTGTTCTTCCTCGTCGGGGCCGTGAAGGACCGCTACGGCACCGGTGACCTCGACCGGCTGGGCGGTCTCGCCACGGTCTCCCCGTGGCTGGCCGGCCTGCTCGGCTTCGCTGCGGTCGGCAGCCTCGGGCTGCCCGGCCTTGCGGGTTTCTGGGGCGAGGCGTTCGCCGTGGTCGGGGCGTTCGAAGGCTCGGCCTTCTTCAAGGTTCTCGGCGTCGTGGCTGCGCTCGGTGCCGCGCTGGCCGCCGCGTACTTCCTCCGTCTGCTCCGGCGGACGACGGTGGGCCCGCTGGGCTCCGCGGTGGTTGCCGACGCACCCCGTCTGGACGCGATCGAGCTGGCCGCCTGGGCGCCGCTGGTCGTGCTGGCGCTGGTGCTGGGCCTGGCGCCGGATCTGTTGCTGTCGTTGACCGCGGCTCCGGTCGAGGCGCTGGTGGGCACGGTGGCGCGATGACAGCAGTCCAGAGTGTCGACCATGCAGCCTTGGCGCCGGTCTACGCGCTGACCGCGGCGGCGGTGCTGGCGCTCGTGGTCGATCTGATCCTCGGCCACGGCAAGCGGTGGGCCGGGCCGGTGCTGCTCGGCGTCGGGGCACTCGGGCCGCTGGTCGCGCTGGTGATCTCGCTCGCCGTGGGCACGGACCGGCGGGGCACGTTCTGCACCCCGAGCGGTGTCCTGCCGGGTGGGGTGCGGGTCGGGCCGTCGTGCTCGTTCGTCGTCGACTCCGCGTCGGTGGCGGTGACCGTGCTCGGGTGCGCGCTGGCGTTGGTGGTGCTGGCGCTGTCCGTGCCGGTCGTTCGGAGTGCGGTGGTGCCGCCCGGGGAGTACGTCTTCCTGTTGCTCTGCTCGCTGATCGGCCTCGTCGTGCTCGGCTCGGCCCGCGACCTGCTGACGCTGCTCATCGCGATCGAGACGCTGACGCTGCCGGTCTACGTCCTGGTCGGCCTGGTGCGACGAGCGGGCACGGAACCGGGCGACCCGGCATCGGCCGAGGCGGCGGTGACGTTCTTCGTCACCTCGGTCGTCGCGACGACGCTGACGCTGCTCGGCATCGGCCTGCTCTACGGCGTTGTCGGGGCCGTGCACCTGGATCGGGTCGCGGCGGCACTCGCCGGGCGGCCGGACGCGCGGGACCTCCCGCTCGTCGGTGTGGCGGCGGTCCTCGTCCTTGCCGGATTGCTGTTCAAACTCGCCGCGGTGCCGTTCCACGCCTGGGCGCCCGCCACCTACGACGGAGCACCGCTGCCGGTCGCGGCCTGGCTCGCCACCGGGTCGAAGCTCGGCGGCGCGGTCGCGGTAGTTGTGACCGTGACCACCGCACTCCGCCCAGTGGTTGATGTGCTCGGCCCGGTGCTGGCGGTCGTGGCGGTGGTCACGATGACGGTCGGCAACCTGGTCGCGTTGCGGCAGCGCCGGCTGGTGCGGCTGTTGGCGTGGTCGGCGGTGGCGCAGACCGGTTACCTCCTGGCTCCGCTCGCGGTTTTTGTGTCCGCGGAGGGCCGGAGCGACGCCGATGTCCGGGACGCGGTGGCCGGTGTCGCCGGATTCACCGCCTTCTACCTGGTCGTCAGCGTCGGAACGTTCGCCGCTGTGGTGGCGTTGCGGGGCGCCGGCGCGGGCGGCACGCTCGACGACCTGGCCGGGGCCGCGAGGCGGGCGCCATGGGCCACCGCAGCGTTCGTGCTCGGCCTGGCCGGGCTGGCCGGGTTGCCACCGGGCCTGGCGGGACTGTTCGCCAAGGTCGTGGTGGTGCAGGCCGCACTGGACGGATCGGCGGGCTGGCTGGCGGTGGTGATCGGCCTCAACGCGGTGGTCGGCTTGGCG
Organism: Cryptosporangium minutisporangium; assembly: GCF_039536245.1. Lineage (NCBI taxonomy): Bacteria > Bacillati > Actinomycetota > Actinomycetes > Cryptosporangiales > Cryptosporangiaceae > Cryptosporangium > Cryptosporangium minutisporangium. The sequence goes on from NZ_BAAAYN010000057.1 coordinate 34,195, forward strand.
TACTACGCCCGGGCGGGGGCCGCCTGCTTCACGCCGGCGCCGGTGCCGGTTCGGACGCCGGCGTTCGCCGGAGCCCCGGCGAGTGTCGATACGGCGGGGGATATCGAGCCGGGCGAGGCCGTGGTCGCCGACGCCGAATCGGCCGCTGGCCGAGCCCCCGGATCGTTGGTGGTGGCCGTTGCGGTGGGGGTGACGGCAATCGCGGGAGTGGTGCTCGGCGGGTGGCCGCAGTGGGTGTTCGAGGTGGCCGAGTCCGTGGCGGACGCCCTGACCTGACCGACCGCGGTCGGGTGTGAGCTGGGTTAACGGCGGGAACGTCGGGGTCGTACCTCGCGTTCTACCGATTGCCGGAGCTATTCCGCTCCGTGCTCACCGCCTGGAGGAATGGTGCACCACCACTTCAACGGGCTGAAGACTGCGCTACTGCTCGGTGTACTCAGCGGTGCGATCCTGGCCCTCGGGTACTGGCTCTTCGGTTCGACCGGCTTGGTCATCGCTGCGGTCGTCGCGATCGGGATGAACGGGTTCAGCTACTTCTACTCGGACAAGCTGGCTCTCCGCTCGATGCGCGCGTACCCGGTGAGCGAGGTCGACCAGCCCGCGCTCTACGCGATGGTGCGCGAGCTCGCGACCATCGCTGGTCAGCCCATGCCGAGGCTCTACGTCAGCCCGACCAACCAACCCAACGCGTTCGCGACCGGACGCAACCCACGGAACGCGGCGGTCGCGGTCACCGACGGGATCATGCAAATCCTGACGCCGCGCGAGCTGCGGGCCGTGATCGGGCACGAGCTGTCCCACGTCTACAACCGCGACATCCTGATCTCGTCGGTCGCGGGTGCGCTCGCCACGATGATCACGATGCTGGCGAACATCGCGTTTTTCATCCCGCTCGGCGGCGGTGACGACGACGACGCACCGAACCCGCTCGTCGTGCTGCTGACGCTGATCGTCGGGCCGATCGCGGCGGCGCTGATCCAGTTGGCGATCAGCCGGAACCGTGAGTTCCAGGCCGACGCCGACGGCGCGAAGCTGTCGAACGATCCGCTGGCACTGGCCAGCGCGCTGCGGAAGATCCACATGGGGACGCAGACGCTGCCCCTGCCGCAGGAGTCGCGGCTGCTGTCGGCGAGTCACCTGATGATCGACAACCCGTTCCGGAAGAGCGGCGTGGCGGGCTTGTTCAGTACGCACCCGCCGATGGAGCAGCGGGTAGCGCGGCTGGAGGACATGGCTCGCTACATGCCCGCGCCGGGCGCCCCGACGGACTACCGCCGCTAACCCGCGCCGACGCCCGCTCGGAGCCACCCCGGGCGGGCCTCCCGCGCCCGCCGCCGGGCTCGCGGTGAGGGCGGATTCGGGAAGGCCCCCGCTCGGGGCGGGCGGTGAGGTGCCTTTTCGGGAAAACGAACCGGCAAGGGCGGCGCCGAGAGGTCAGCGGGCTGCTTTCTGGCGGCGACGGTAGGCCGAGACGGTGGTGCGGCTCGCGCACGTTTCGGAGCAGTACCGGCGGGAGCGGTTGCGGGACGTGTCGACGAACACGTCCGCGCAGTCGGTGGCCGCACAGACCCCGATTCGGTCGCGCCCGTGTCGGACGATCAGGTTCGCCATCGCCATCGACACGGTGGCCCCGAGCTGTTCGACGAGCGGCGCGTCGTCGTCGGAGTAGTGCAGGTGCGGTGTCCCGTCGTGGTTCGTCGCGCGCGGTACCGGCTTGCACTGCTGGAGCAGCGCGTTCAGCCGGTCGACCGACTCGGTGTCGGTTCCGGCCGAGGCGATGTTCCGCAGGCAGTGAGAGAGTTCCGCGATCGAGGCGACGTCCGGCGCGGTGAGGGTCCGGGACGCCTGCTCACTGAACCAGTCGGTGTGCGTGGCCACGAACGTTTCGCAGGCCGCCCGCAGTTCGTCGCCGTCCGGAGTGACGCCGGCCACCGCGGCGTCGCGCGCGGCAGCGAGGTTGGCGAGGTCCACCGCGAGCTGCAGAGCATCTGCGTTGTAAGTGTCGTATTCCATTTGGCCACCTACCGCATCCAGAGGTAGTGTCGGTCCAAGTGTAAGGGTCTAACACGTTAACGCCCAATACAAAGCCGCGCAGGCGGACTTGCTCACGACGACGTCTGACGTGCGTCGACATTGAAGAAAACGGAGGATCGACGCACATGCGCCGGTACGTGGAATTGTGGCGCTTGCCGTCGGCCCCGCTGCTGATCGTCGCCGGGATCGTCGGCCGGTTACCGGGTGGCATCGCCCCGTTGGCGTTGCTCCTGTTCCTCGCCGATCGAACCGGCTCGTACGGAGTGGGTGGGGTCGCGGTCGGCGTTTACGGACTGACCACCGCAGCCGTCGCCCCACTGCTGGGGCGGCTCGCCGACCGGCGTGGCTTCACCGCGGTCCTGGTCGGCACCGGCCTGGGGTACCCGCTGGCCGTCGGCATTCTGGTCTTCACCGCGCTGGCCGAGGTCCCGGTCGTTCTGATGTTCCTCGCGGCGGCCTTGGCCGGCGCGCTGGTTCCGCTGCTCAGCTCCTCGCTGCGCGCGATCTGGACCGACCTGACCGCCTCGGCGGACTCAGATGGCTCCGCCAGCGGTGACTCGACGCGCCAGACCGCGTTCGCGTTGGACGCGATCGCGCTGGAGGTCGTCTGGATGACCGGTCCGGTGCTCGTGGCGGCTGCGGTGGCCACGACGTCGGCGACCTGGGGTCCGGTGATCGCCCTCGCCGGCGCCGGGGTGGCCGCGCTGGTCGGTTCGCTGGCCGTCGCCGCCAGTCGGCCGAGTCGGCGCTGGCGTCCGCGCCCGGTCTCGTCGGGCACGGTCCGGCGCAACCCGCTGCGGGCCCGAGGCATGGCTCCCGCGCTGGTCGCGGCGTTCGCTCTGCTGTTCGGCACCGGTGCGATCGAGGCCGCGATCGCAGGCTTCGCCGACGGGCAGGGAAGGCCCGCGCTCTCAGGCGTCCTGCTGTCGGTCTGGAGCGTCGGGAGCGCGATCGGTGGCCTCTGGTTCGGCGCCCAGCGGTTCGCGGTGCCGATCGTCCGCCAGTACCGGTGGACGCTGGCCGCCTGCGCCCTCGGCTTCGCGCCGCTGGCGTTCCTGGGCAACGCCTGGCTGATCGGCGTCGTGCTGTTCCTCGGTGGTACTGCGTTCGCGCCGGCGATCACCGTCCAGAACTCGCTCGTCGCCGAGCTCGCCCCGCGCGGAACGCTCACCGAGTCGTTCACCTGGCTGACGACCGTCACCTACTCGGCCGTCGCCGCCGGGACCGCGGTCGGCGGCGTGCTCGTCGACCGGCCGGGTGGCGTCACCGCCGCCCTCCTCCTCGCCGCGGTGACCGCGGTAGCCGCGTGGGCGATCGTCGCGTGGCCCGGCACTGGATTGCAGGCGAACAAGCTTTCGGAGGTGTCGTCATGAGTGATCTCTCCTCGACCGGCGACCGGAGAGGCTTCAACGCAGGCTTCAGCCGGTACGCCGACGTCTGGCGGCTGCCCGGCGGTCGCACGCTGCTGATCGGCAGCGTCCTCGGGCGGCTCCCGATCGGGATGGCGCCGCTGCTGCTGGTCCTACTGGTCGAGGGTTCGACCGGGTCGTACACGGACGCCGGCATCGCGAGCGCCGCTTACGCGGTGGCGAACGCGATCGTCGGGCCGGTGCTCGGTCGTCTCGCCGACCGGTTCCACCCCGTCCCGGTGCTGCTGGGTACCGCGATCGCGTGGCCGATCGCCGCGGGCGGCGTACTGGCCGCGACCACTGCGGACGCGCCGGCCCCGGTGCTGTGGGCGACGTCCGCGCTGCTCGGTGCCTGCCTCCCGCCGCTTACCGCAACCGTGCGGAGCGTCTGGACGGAGCTGACGACCGGCCCGACGAGCGGGCTGCGGGAGTCCGCGCTGGCGCTGGAGACCACCGCGTTCGAGCTGGTGTTCGTGCTCGGGCCGATGGTCGTCGGTGCGCTGGCCGTGGTGACCGAGCCGACCGTCTCCCTCGTCGTGGCGGCGGTGCTGGCACTCGGCGGAACACTGGCAGTGGCGGCCGGGCGGGCGACGCGCGGATGGCGGCCCGACCCGGGACGCCCCGCCGCGCGAGGGCTCGGACCCGCGGTCGCACTCGGAATGCCGCTGCTGCTCGCCGTCTCCTCGGGGCTGGCGTTCGCGTTCGGCGTCGTCGGGGTCGCGATCCCGGCGTTCGCCGCGGAGCGGTCCGGTGGGGACGCCGACGGGCTGGCCGGGCTGCTGCTCGGTCTCTGGGGAGTCGGCAGCGTGACTGGTGGGCTCTGGTACGGAACGCGGCAGTTCCGCCGATCGCTGCCGACGCAGTGGGCGGTGGCGCTCGGTGCGGTCGCGGCCGGGCTGGCCACGCTGGCGCTGGTGCCGTCCGCCGGGGTGATGGCGGTCGCGCTGCTGGTCGGCGGCCTGACCTTGGCGCCCGCGCTGACGGTGGAAAACGCGCTGGTGTCGCGGATCGCTCCGGCCGGAATGGTGAACGAGGCTTACACCTGGGTCGCCACCGTCGTGTTCGCCGCCTCGGCGGCGGGGGCTGCGGTGGCTGGGGTGCTCGTCGAGCAGGAGTCGGGGGTGGCGCTCGCGTTCACGCTCGCGGCACTGACCACCGGAGCCGGGGCGGTCGCCGCCGCCTTGCCCCGCAGCGCTCTGCGCCGGGTGACCACGCGCACGGCCTGATCGCCCGCGGCGCCACGCCTGAGTGCCGAGCGTCGCCGTGGTGCGCGTCCTGGTTGTCGCCGTTTCCGGGTGCCCGCCGAGATGGTTGGCGTGGATTCCGTGCCATGGTCCGGGATTCACGCCAACACTGCACGCGCAGCCCGGAAAACGCGACAACCAGGCCCGATCGACCCGGCAAACGACATCCATCAGCGCGCCACCCGGCCACTACCTCTGCCGAGCAGTTACGGCCCGCAACTGCGGAAATGAGGAGCGTAAGGATGGATTGTGAGACCTGCTTCGGTTAACCCCGGGGCAGGTCTTCACACTGAGGGGGTACAACCCCGTCGACCGGAGGTGGACGTGCGAGCTGACCAGGTGACCGATGCGTGCGCGGAACACGGCGAAGGACCGGTCTGGGACACCGGGAACGGCGTGCTCCGCTTCGTCGACATGCTGGTGGGCGCGGTCCTCACGTTCGACCCGGTGACCGGCGAACTGACCAAGCGCGTCGTCGCCGACGTCGCCGCCGCCCTGCGTCCGCGCCGGGCCGGCGGGTGGGTGCTCGCCACCCAGCGCGGCTTCGCTTTGCTGGGCCGGGACGGTCTCGACGCGCCGGACGCCGAGCCGACCTGGATCGAGGCGTTCACCGACAAGTCCATCCGGATGAACGACGGTGGCTGCGACGCACAGGGCCGGTTCTACTGCGGGACGATGGCCTACAGCCAGGAGCCGGGTCGCGGCACGCTCTACCGGCTCGATCCCGACCGCTCCGTGCACGAGGTGCTGACCGACCTCACGGTTTCCAACGGCCTGAGTTGGACGCAGGACGGCGCCCGGGCGTACTTCGTCGACTCGCCGACCAAGCGGGTCGACGTCTTCGACGCCGACCCGGCGACCGGGACGCTGCACAACCGGCGTCCGTTCGCCCGCATCGACGACGGCACGCCGGACGGCCTCACGATCGACGCGGACGGCGGCGTCTGGGTGGCGCTCTACGGTGCCGGCACCGTCCACCGCTACGACCCGCACGGCACGCTCGACCTCGTCGTCGAGGTGCCGGTGAGCCAGCCGACGTCCTGTGCGTTCGTCGATCGTGACCTCTACATCACGACGACCAGGGAGAATCTTCCGGAGGGCGCCGAGCCGCAGGCCGGTGCGCTGTTCCACGTCCGGCCCGGCGTCCGAGGCCTGACGCCGTTCGGGTTTGGCGGTTAGGTTTCGAGGGTAGTTACTGAAGTTTCAGTGTTGTCCCGAGGTGCCAGGCGGGGTGCCCGAGTAACTGGGACAGCCGCCTCTGTTGGTCGGGTCGGCCGGACGGCCAGGGTAAGGAGCATCCAAGTCGCCGATGGCGACGGTCGGCGAGGACGCCGGTCGGCCATCGCGCGGCCATTCGGTTCTCCCCCTGAAGGGATACCGCGATGCTCCCGCAGGTCGTCCGCACAGAGTTCCTCCCCCTGGTGGAAACACAGCTGACGCACCAGGACGCCCTAATGGGACGCCCGAACGTGGTCGGGGTGGGCCTCGGCCACAAGTACAGCGGCGGTATCAACACCGGGGAGCGGGCGATCACGGTCCTCGTCCACCGCAAGATCGACGCCCGGTATCTCGCACCGAAGGCGATGGTGCCGACCGAGCTCGAGGGCGTTCCGACCGACGTGCAGGAGGTCGGGCTGATCCGGGCCGGCGGTGGCCCGCCGCCCTGGGCCGACCGGGGCGCCACCGCGTCGCTGGGTGTCGGCCCGTTCCAGCTCGGACAGCGGGTGCGGCCGGCGTTCGCCGGGGTCAGCGTCGGGCACTACCGAGGCAACGCGGGCACGCTCGGCACCGGGTGCTTCGACGTGCTCCCGCAGGCCGCCGATCCCGGCCGGTACTACATCCTGAGCACCAACTACGCCCTGGCCGACTGCAACGCCGGCCGGACGGGGGACCCGATATTGCAGCCGGCCCTGGTCGACGGTGGCCGATACCCAGCCGACGTGATCGGCGGGCTGGTGCGCTTCGTGCCGATCCAGTTCCACGACGGTGCCCGCAAACCGGTCAACCTCGTGGACGCGGCGATCGCCGAGGCGGTGCACGACGCCGACAGTCGGGTCTATTGGGCCGGCGAGGTGAAGACGCTCAACGCAGCACCGAACATCAACGACACCGTCCAGAAGTGGGGGCGCACGACCACCTTCACGACCGGACACGTACTGAACATCAACGCGACCGTCGACGTGCACTACGACGGTGATCGGATCGCCCGGTTCGGCCAGCAGATCGTGACGACCGGCATGTCCGCCGGCGGAGACTCCGGCAGCCTCGTCACCGACCCCGACGAGGGCGCCGTGGGCCTGCTGTTCGCCGGCTCCGGCCGGGTCAGCGTCCTCAACAACATCGCCGCCGTCCAATCGCTGCTGGGTGTCCGTGTCACCGAGGACTAGGCCACACCGGCGGCGTCGAACGACGACGTCCGGTAACGGGGGGTCGACCTCGCACTCGTGATCCGACGTGCCGCACGCACGAGGAGACGTCCCGCGACCCGCGGGACGCCTCCTCGCGCGGGAGCAGCCGGCGCGGGCCATCCGCCCGAACCGGACGCGTCCCGAGGCCGCACGCGAACCGATGCGGCACGACGGCCGTGTGGAGTAGCCCGCGCTCCTGCGAGCGAGGGCGCCGAGAGGAGCTGGGGGCTGGTGAGGACATCGGACGCTGCTGCTGCTGTCCTCCGGGTGGGAGCCGGGATCCGAGGGGGATTCCGGCCCCCACTCGCGCCCCGCGGCAGCCCTGTCTTCGCCTCGCGCACCCCGCAACTGACGGGATGTCGTCATCGGACACGACGGGCGAGCGCGGCTGCGGTACAACCAGCCCGACAGGGTCGCCGGGTCGCGCACCCGCGCTCCGACGTCCTGCCGGATCCGAAGCTCATTCCTTCCGTGGAACACGCCCGACGGGACGTTCGCCCCGTCCACAGCGCAGAGGACTTACCGTGACCATCTCGGGCTCTGAAGTCACCACCACGTCGGAGACGGTGTTCGTCATCGACGTCAACGACCGGTTCGCGCACCTGTTCACCAGCGTCAAAGACCTGCTCGGCACGCATGAGGCCACCCACGCGGACCCCCCGCGAGGGCTCGACTTCTTCGACCAGGACGGCCACCGGCTCGCGCCGGCGTTCGACGACAAATGGCAGCTGACCGGCCTCGTCAAGACCAACGAGAAGCCGGACCCGGCGGCCGTGCAGGCGCGCCTCGCAACAGTGTTCGCGTTCCTCGCCCGGTACACCGCTGAGCACCCGACGCAGATCGCCGACGACTTCGGTCTGAGCGTCGACGAGGCGCTCGGCGAGTTGCCGCAGCTGGACGGCAGGACGCTGGCCGAGAGCATCGCCGCGCTCAGCGCCGTGACCCACGCGGCACCGGAGCCGGGCACGCAGGAAGACTCCGGGAGCTGGTTCCACAACTTGATGCACAACATCTGACGCTCGACGACGAACGGTATCCGGATGCGCATACCTTCTCTGCCCGGACTTTCGCCCCGCGGTGTCGCGGGGGCGCTGGTCGTCGTCCTGGTCGCGACGGCCGTCCTCATCGGACAGGTCGCGGCCACCGACGTCCCGGACGCAGGCCCGGTGGGGATCAGCATCGCGGTCGCCCTCAGCTGCACCGCGATGGGTGTGCTCATCCTTCTCGCCGTACCGCGGCACCTGGTCGGCCGGCTGCTGCTGGCAGCCGGCGCCAGCGCCACCGTCGGCACGCTCGCGGTGAGCTGGACCAGGTGGGAGCCGGTCGCCTGGCTCAGCCAGTGGACCTGGTGGCCGGCGTATGGGCTGCTTTTCCTCGCCCTCCTGGTCTTCCCCGACGGTCGATTACCCGGTCGTCGCTGGCGCGCGCTGGCAATCGTGCTCGTCGCGGTGACGATGCTCGGCGCAGTCGCGCTCGCCATCGGTGCGTTGGACGAACCGCGGACGCTTCTCAGCCAGGTCGGCGACAAGACTCCCTTCGCGCGCTTGCTCCTCCGGATCTTCGCGGTCGCGCTGTTGTTCACGGTTCTCGGGGCGATCGGCGTCCTGGCTGCACTGTGGTTCCGCTGGCGTCGCGCTGACGGGGAGACCCGGCAACAGCTCGCTTGCCTGCTTCCGGCGGTCGCCCTATTCCTGCTGGGCTGGTTCGCGGACTTTTTCAACCTGTCGGGCGGCTACGTGATCGCGACGGTCGCGGTCCCGCTGGGGATGACCGTCGCCATCGTCCGGTACCGGCTCTACGACCTCGACCGGGTGCTCAATCGCACGCTCGTCTGGCTGGTCATGACGTTGCTGGTCGTCGTCGGCTTCGTCGCGATCGTCACCGTGCTCCGCGAGATCGTCATGCGGAACACGTCGGCCGACTCGATCTCGCTGGTCACCACCGGCCTGATCGCGATCGCGTACGCGCCGCTGCACCGCCGCGTCCAGCAGGGCGTCAACCACCTGCTCTACGGCGATCGGCACGATCCTTACAAGGTCATCGCCGGCCTCGGCGACGTGCTCGGCCAGACTGCCGAGCCGAATGCCGTGTTGCCGCTGCTCACCGGCACGATCGCCAGCTCGCTCCAGGTGCCGTACGTCGCCGTGGAGGTCGAGGAGCAGCGCGGCGCCCGCCTGCTCGCCTGGTACGGCCGGGTCGGACCCACCGTCCAGGCGTTCGACATGATCTCCCGGGGCGAGCACATCGGACGGCTACTCGTCTCGCCGCGGACCGACGGCGGGCACTTCACCCCGCGGGAGACCCGGCTGCTGGCCGACATCGCGTTGCACGCCGGGGTCGCCGTGGAGGCCAGCCGCCTCACCCGTGACTTGCAGCTGTCGCGGGAGCGGTTGGTGCGCGCGCAGGAGGAGGAGCGTCGGCGACTGCGACGCGACCTCCACGACGGGCTGGGGCCGAGCCTCACCGGCATGTCGATGCAGGTGCGGGCCGCGCGGAAGTTGGCGGGTCCGGGGCGGGTCCGCGACATTCTGGACGCGCTCGCCGGTGACCTGGCCGCGTGTACGGCGGAGGTTCGGCAGCTCGTCGACGAGTTGCGTCCACCGGCGTTGGACCGCGGTTTGGCGGTGGCGCTGCGGGACGAGTGCCGCCGCTTCGACAGTGCGGCACTCTCCGTCCAGCTGGATCTGGACGACGACCTCGACCGGTTGCCTGCCGCCGTCGAGGTGGCCGCGTACCGGGTCGTCGCGGAAGCGCTGAACAACGTCGCGCGGCACGCCAGCGCGCGGGCCTGCGTGGTCAGCGTGCGTCGCGGGCGTGATCTGACGATCGAGGTCAGCGACGACGGGGTGGGGATCAGCGGGCCGGTGCGGTCCGGGGTCGGGTTGGCCTCGATGCGGGACCGTGCCGGTGAGCTGGGTGGCGACTGCGAGATCCTGCCGGCGCAGCCGCACGGCACCACGGTGCGCGTCCACTTCCCGGCCGGGTCGCTGATGCTGGTGCGGCCGCCGTCGACGTCGGTCATCGAGCCGCCCGCCCTGGCGAACGGCAACGCCCCCCACGTTGCCGCAGCCCTCTCCCCGGCGCCGACCGCCCCCGCTGCGCCCGGCGGGTCGGCGCCGCCGCCGGGACCGGCCGCGAGCGGCGCGACCACGACGGTCGCCGACGTCACGGCGGCGCCGGCGCTCACCACGAACACAACAGACACGCCGGCCGCCACCGACGGCTCCGCCACCGACGGCTCCGCCACCGACGGCTCCGCCACCGACGGCTCCGCGGCGGACGGTGCTGTCCCCGACGGTCCTGCCGAGGACGGCTCGGCGGACAGCCTGGCGAGCACGCGCGTGCAGCTCTGGGCCAGCGGTCTCGTTCCCTACGAGATCGCGCCCGGAATCGGCCCCGACGAGCACGTCGCCGACGCGATCGCCCACCTGGAGAGCCGCACCCACATCCGGTTCGTCCCGCGAACCACCGAGAACGCCGTCGAACATCCGAACTACGTCCGCTTCGTGCTCGGCGACTCGTTCGCGTCCCAGGTCGGCTGCGTCGGCGGTGAGCAGCAGATCGAGCTGCTGGCCGGCGCGGAGATGGGACGCGTCCTGCACGAGATCGTCCACACGCTCGGCCGCTGGCACGAGCACTGCCGGGCCGACCGCGACCAGTACGTCACCATCCAGTGGCCGAACATCGCACCGGAATCCCGGCCGAACTTCCTGATCCAAGCCACCGACCCGGATGACGGCCCGTACGACTACGAGTCGATCATGCATTACCCCCGGATCGCCTTCTCGATCAACGGCGAGCGGACGCTGGAGACGCTCCGGCCGTTGCCCGCCGTGCCTCCGGGCCTCCCGGTGGGCCAGCGGCGCCGCCTCTCCGACGGCGACTGCCGGGTGATCGAGCGGATGTACCGCACCGCGCCCTCGGTGCCGTCGCCGGCGGTGGAGCGGCGCCTCACACAGCCGGTCGACGCCGGCATGGTCACCGGAACCTTGCAGCTGCCGGCCGACGGGCCGTCCGGACGCGCGGCCACCGTCACGGTCATCATTCGCGACACGACGACAACGGGGGGTCCGATGCGAAGCGTGGGCGAGGCGGTGCTGGTGGACGTCCCGCTCGCGCCCGGCGGGAGCGTTCCGTTCCGGGTGCCGGTGGCGGAGGTCGATCCGGCGGCGATCTACACCGTCGAGGCGCATGTGGACGTTCAAGGTGACGGCGCGATCGCGACCGGAGACCTGGTCACCGCCCGGGCGTGCGCGGTGCTGACCGGCGGCGCGCCGACCGAGCTCGCCGTTCCGATGACGAGCGTGGTGTGATTCCGGTGAGCGCGTGGGCGTTCCAGGGAGGCACACCGGTGGACGAGCCGAAGCGGGTCCTCATCGTCGACGACCACCCCGTGGTCCGCCGCGGCCTGAAAGTGATGCTGGAGGGCGAGGCCTGGGTGAGCGAGGTCGCCGAGGCGGCCAGCGTCGAAGAGGCCGTCCGCGAGGCGATCACCTGCCACTCCGACGTCATCGCGATGGACGTCGTCCTGCCCGACGGCGACGGGATCGACGCCACCCGCCGGATCCTCGAGGCGTGTCCCGACGCGGCGGTCCTGATGCTCACGATGGCCGACGACGACGACATCGTGGCCAAGGCCCTCAACGCCGGCGCCCGGGGGTTCCTGCTCAAGGACACCGATCCGGACATGGTGATCGATGCGCTGCGAACGGTTGCCAGCGGGGGAGTGGTCCTCGGGCCGCGCGTCGGACCGACCGTCCTCACCGCGCTGCGCCGGGCCCCGGCGGTGCTCCCGCCTCCGTTCGACCAGCTCACGACGCGGGAGCTCGACATCGTCAACCGGCTGGCGTGCGGCGACACCAACGCGCAGATCGCCCGCCACCTCAACGTCAGCGAGAAGACGATCCGTAACCAGATGTCGGCCGTGTTCAACAAGCTGAACGTCAGCGACCGCGTGCAGGCGGCGTTATTGGCCCGCGACGCGGGGATCGTCCGTTAGCGACATGGTGTGACGTTGCCATCACGCGTTTCCGCTCCGGTTCCACGGGGGATGCCCCAGGGGCCGGCATCAGCCGACGCGAAAGTGGAGTCGGCCATCCCGCACGAGGGTCGGCGCTGGAAGTCGGGCCAGGAGGTCATCGCGATGTTCGAACTGCACTGTGGAGCCTGCGCCCACCCGGGAGCCTCGAGCGACAACCGGGCCGAGGTCCAGACGCTGACCGATCTGCACAACAGCCTGGTGCACCGTGGCAGCCCGGTCGCCAAACTCCGTCGCCGACGCTTCGGGCGTCCCCGCAGCGCTGCCGCGTGAACCGATCGGGCTACCGCTGCGCGCCGGTGTAGCAGCCCAGGCGGCGACGAATACCCCGGCCCAGATCAGGCCGATCAGCAGTGCCGCGGTCGTACTGCTGACAGTTCCCCAGCCCAGGTAGACCCGGTCCGCGGCGAGCAGGATCACGATCGCGGCACCGAGCGTCCACGTCGATCCGCGGGCGATCCGGCTGCGACGCTTCCGAGCCACCGTCCAGGTGGCGAGCGCGATCGCGGTCGTGGAGATCGCGTGCTGGATCGCGAACAGGTGGTCGGTGCCGGCGATGCCCTCGGCGGCGTTCAGCACGAGACCGAGGATGACCAGCGGAAGTACCGCACCACCGGAGACGAGAACGCCGAGCGGTCCCTGGTGTCGGGGTGAGTGCACCGGCCGGAGCAGCACCACGACGGCCGCGGCCGCAACGACGGCGTACGACGGGGTGGAGAGCAGCAGTGCCTTCGCGACGAGGGCGAGGCCGCTGTCGTACTGCGAGGTCAACGCCGCCGCGACCGGCTCGTCGAGCTGCGGCAGCCCACCGGCCCACACCGCGACCGCCACCAGTGCGGTGAGCACCCCGCCCACGAGCGTCAACGCCACGATCAGCGCAGCGCTGCTCCACGGGCGGACGCCCACGACCCGGGCGAACAGGCGGGCAGGTAGGTCCGGGTGGCGCCCCAGCCACCGTCCGGCCGCGATCCCGGCGACGACTGCCACCGCCACCATGACCAGCCCCAGCGACGCTTGCCCCGCGACCGCGGACACCTGCTGGTACGAGCTGCCCGCCAGGTACCCGGCGCCGACGTAGAGGCCCGACCACAGCAGCCCGGCCGGGACGCTGTAGCGCAGGAACGCCCCGGGCGACATCCCACCGGCACCGGCCAGGCGCGGCACGAGCGTCCGGGCGCCGACCGCCCAGCGCGCGACGAACACCGCCCGGCCACCGTGCCGCCCCAGGAGGGCTGCTGCGCGGGTCAGGGCTCCGTCCAGTCGGCGCTGCAGGAACCCGCCGCGCCGCGCGCTGCCTGCGGCCGGGCGCCCCGCCGTGCGTCGTCCGACGACGTAACCGGCCCCGTCGCCCGCGATCACCGCGACCATGGCAGTGGCCAGGGCGATCGGAAGGTTGAGCGTCCCGCTGTAGGCGAGGAAGCCCAGGCCGAGCGCGGTCGAGACGCTCGGGAGCACGACCCCGGCGAGTACCGCGGGTTCGGCCGCGAGGATCACCGCGGCGAGCGCCACGACGAGCGGGCCGGGAAGGCCGAGTACGCCGTCCAGCAGGCTCTCCACGTGGCGACCTCCGGCAGATCCGGCTCCGACGGCCGGGTGATGGTCAGCCTTCCGTCGCGCGTCGTTTCTGACATCCGGGAGCACCCTGGCGCCAACCCTGAGATAGCTCAGCCGTGCTGCATGGCGGACCGCCTTCCCCCCGTGTCGTCGTCTGTCGTCCCTGGTACACGGCCATACGCGGGCCAAGGTTCGGACGGACGGAGGAGCGCTGCCGAGTCGGGAGTGGGTGGCGGTGAAGAGCGGGCGAAGACCAAACTTTGGGATTTTTCGCCGTTCAAAGATGCGACGGCCGTCAATTGAGGCAACGATGGAGTCGTCGGTAGCGGTGAGACAAGGTCCAGGCGTCTATCCGGTGAGGATGTGCGTTTGTCTCGATCTGTCGCGTCCCAGTTATCCGGGTGGTCGCCTGCCCGGGCATTCGGTGACCCGACCTCGAGCCGCCGCTGCTCGGCTGCGGCCGCCGGTCTGTTGACGGTGGGGCTGCTCCTGGGTTCGGCGGGTGCCGCCCAGGCCGAGCCGACGCCGACCCCGAGCAGCTCCGCGCAGAAACCGGCCGGCCCATCGGCGTCCCCCGATTCGGGAACGCCCGAGCGGCCGACGACGGGGACCACGGCCAAGCCGCGGACCGTCGCGGAGCGGGTGAAGCAGCAGCAGATCGCGGCGGAGGCGGTCGCCGAGCGGCTGGAAGAGGCGAAGGCCGAGCTGGCCACCGCCCGCGACGACCGGGCTCGCGCGGAGGCCCGCAGCACGGTCGCGGCGCAGCGGGTGATCGCGGCCCGGGCGGAGGTCAACAGCTGGGCGCGCGACTCGTACATCGCGCAGGCCGAACAACCCTCCGGACTGCCGGTCGACCCGCGTCGCCGGATGTTCGGTCACCCCGACCCGCAAACGGACACCGCCGAAGCGACCCTGGCCACCGCCGAGGCCCAGGACCGGTCGGCGGCGAGCGACCTGGCCGTGGCTACCGCGCTGGCGGAGACGGCGCAGGCTCGCGTGCAGCGGCTCGGCGCCGACCTGTCCCGCCGCGCGACCACGATCCGGGAACTCCGGACCGGGCGGGAGGACGTGCTCGCGGCCGCGCAGTCCGACCAGGAGGCGGTGGACGCGGCGCGCTCCTCCGAGTACATCCGGGACGCGCAAGGCTCCGCCGGTGACGCGGCGACGAAGGCGCTCGAGTTCGCGCTGGCGCAGCGCGGCAAGCCGTACGTGTGGGGAGCAGAGGGGCCCGACACCTACGACTGCTCCGGGTTGGTGCAGACCGCCTACGCGGCGGCCGGGGTCTCGCTGCCGAGGACCGCGCGTCCGCAGTACCGGGCCACGCCGGTCGTCGAGACGACCGCGCTGCTCCCCGGTGACCTGCTGTTCTTCGCGACGAACAAGTCGGACTGGAACACCATTCACCACGTGGCGATCTACCTCGGCAACGGCAAGATGCTGCACGCGCCGACGACCGGCGACGTCGTCCGGGTGGCGCCGGTGTGGTGGGAGGAGTTCTACGCGGCGACTCGCGTCGTGCCCGGCCGGAAGACGCCGAAGCCGTCGCCTGCGCCGTCGCCGGAGAAGCCCGTTGCGCCGCCGGTGAAGCCCGCGCCGTCGCCGTCGCGTTCCGCGCCGGGCTCCCCGTCGCCGTCGGATTCCCCGTCGGGGTCGGCCTCGCCCTCGGGCTCCGGTTCGCCGTCGGGTTCGCCGTCGACGTCGCCGAGCGGGACGCCGTCGCCGGCGCCAGGGCCGAGCGGTACCGGCTCGCCGTCGCCGAGTGCAGGCTCCCCGTCGGCGGGCTCCCCACCGGCGAGCACTCAGCCGCCGGCATCCGAGCCGTCGGGATCCGCGCGGCCGAGCGAGCCTCCGTGCGACCCCGATGCGTCGCCCAGCGGATCACCCACCCCGTCGGCGTCCGCGTCGCCGAGCCCGAGCCCGAGCCCGTCGGGAAGCCCGTCCCCGAGCCCGACGCCCTGCCGCGACTGACCCCGTGCGGTGTCCACTTCGCGGGCGGCGGCCGACCCGGGATGAAAAGAGCGTGTGCTGAACGACGGGGAACTACGCGAGATGGCCGCGCGGTTGGTGCGAGTGCCCGGCGTCGTCGGGGTGATGCTGGGCGGCGGCCGCGCCCGCGGCACGGGCACCCGTTCGGTGTCCCGGACTTCGCCTACGTCGGCGAGGTGGCGCTCGGCCGGATGTTGGCCGACCCGACCGGCGCGCTGACCCGCCTCCGCGAAGCCGCTCGCGACTACCCGCCCGCGCTGCGGGACCGGGTGGTCACCACGAGCTTGTGGGAGGCCGACTTCGCGCTGGCGGTAGCGCGGGAGGGAGCCGGCCGGGGGGACACGACGTGCGTCGCCGGCTGCCTGTTCCGGGTGGTCGGTCTCTGCGCGCACGCGGTCCACGCCCACGCGGGTGCCTGGCTGATCAACGAGAAAGGCGCGGTGGACGCCGCTGCGGCGCTGTCCGGTGCGCCGCTGGACTTCGCCGAGGCCGCGCACGGCGTCCTGGCGTGCCTCGGCCGGTCGGTGATCGACCTGGAAGCGGCGCTGCGCACCGCCGGCCTCCTCGTCGAGGCGGTCGCCGCCACGTGCGGCGTCGACCGCCGGAAGTAGAAAGCGGATCATCTGCAACGGAACCAGTCGTACGCTGGGGACATGACTGCGATGGCGCCGAACCGCACCAGCCCTGATCTGTCTTTCCTGCTCGACCACACCAGCCACGTCCTGCGAACCCGGATGGCGGCCGGCCTGGGCGAGATCGGGCTCACCGCACGGATGCACTGCGTCCTCGTCCACGCGTTGGAGGAGGAGCGGACCCAGATCCAACTGGCCGAACTCGGCGACATGGACAAGACCACGATGGTCGTCACCGTCGACGCGCTGCAGAAGGCGGGCCTCGCCGAGCGTCGTCCGTCCAGCACCGACCGGCGTGCACGGATCATCGCGGTCACCGAGGAGGGTGCCCGCGTGGCCCAGCGGAGCCAGGAGATCGTCGACCGGGTGCACGCCGAAACGCTGGCCAGCCTCCCCGACGACGAGCGAACGGTGCTGCTCCGTGCCTTGCAGCACCTGGTGGAGGGGCACCTGGCGGAGCCGGTCGAGGCGGCTCGGCCGGCTCGTCGAGCCCGTCAATGATCAATAGGTCCCTCAGAGATTGTCTGTAACGGAACTATCCGTTACGGTCCTTCGTGTCGGCACTGCGGCAGGAGGACCCCATGTCCCGTTGGATTGCACTCGGCGTCATCGCCACCGGACTACTGATGAGCGTCTTGGACGGAAGCATCGTCACCGTGGCGATGCCCGCCATCCAGGACGACCTCGATCTCTCCCCCGCCGGGCTGAGTTGGGTGGTGAACGCGTACCTGATCGCGTTCGGCAGCTTGCTGCTCCTGGCCGGGCGACTCGGTGACCTGATCGGCCGCAAGCGGATGTTCTTGGCCGGCTCGGCGGTGTTCACGCTGGCCTCGCTGCTGGCCGGCGCCGCGACGTCGCCGACCATGCTGATCGTCGCGCGCTTCCTGCAGGGGATCGGCAGCGCGATGGGGGCGGCGGTGAGCCTCGGCATCCTGGTGACGCTCTTCACCGAGCCGAAGGAGCGCGCCAAGGCGATCGCGGTCTTCAGCTTCACCGGAGCGGCGGGCGCCTCGATCGGCCAGGTGCTCGGCGGCGTCCTGACCGATGCGCTGAACTGGCACTGGATCTTCCTCATCAACATCCCGATCGGCATCGCCGCGATCGCTCTCGCGGTGCCGGCACTGCCCGCCGACCGCGGGCTCGGCCTCGGGGCCGGCGCGGACGTCCTCGGCGCGTTCCTGGTGACCGCCGGCCTGATGTCGGGCATCTACGCGGTCGTCACGCTCGAGAACGACGGCGGGAACTCGCTGCTGTTCGGCGCCCTGGCCGTCGTGCTGCTGGTCGGCTTCGTCGTGCGCCAGATGGCCGCACGCAACCCGCTGATGCCGCTGCGCATCTTCCGGTCGCGGAGCGTCTCGGCGGCCAACCTGGTCCAGGTCCTGATGGTGGCCGCGCTGTTCTCGTTCCAGGTCCTCACCGCCCTCTACCTGCAGAAGGTGCTCGGGTACGGCGCCACCGAGACCGGCCTGGCGATGCTGCCTGCCGCGTTGATGATCGGTGCGGTGTCCTTGGGTGTCGCTACCCGGCTCAACGCCCGCTTCGGGGAGCGAGCCGTCCTGCTGAGCGGCCTGACCCTGCTGATCGCGATGCTGTTACTGCTGGTCCGCGTCCCGGTGCAGGCGAACTACGTCGTCGACCTGCTGCCGGTGATGTTGCTGGCCGCCGGGTTCGGACTCGCGCTGCCTGCGCTGACCACGCTCGGTATGTCGGGAGCGAAGCAGGACGACGCCGGGCTGGCGTCCGGCGTGTTCAACACCACGCAGCAGATCGGGATGGCGCTCGGCGTCGCGCTGCTGTCGACGTTGGCGGCCTCCCGCACCGAGGCTCTGCTGGACGCGGGGCGGAGCCGGCCCGAGGCGCTCACCGACGGCTACCAACTGGCGTACGCGATCGGGGCGGGGCTGCTCGTCACGGCGTTCGTCGCCGCGTTCGTCCTGCTCCGCCAGCCGTCGCGGATCCGCGTGCTTCCGGAGTCCGCAGAGGTGGCGCCGACGCCGGTCGGCTGAACCGATACGGGGGGCCTCCACAGCGGTGCACCGGCGGTTCGCTTACCGTTCCGCCGGTGCACCGCCGGGAGGGCGACGTTCTGAACGCTCGTAACTTGGGCAAAATGCGCATAGCGGATCTGCGCATCAAGACGGTGAGCGAGGGCGACGATGACGGTGAACGACACGCTGCACGGTGACGTGCACACGCCGGTCGGCTCCGAGAGTGGGCGGTCCGGCGGCGGGGCGCTCGCCAACCTCTCGGTCAAGGTGAAGTTCCTGGCGGCGGTGGCGACCATGGCGATCTGCCTGGTCGCGATGGTCGCCTATGCGGCCACCGGCCTGCAGCGGGTCGAGAACAAGTCCGACGAGATGCGGGCTGCGGCATCGCTCGGGGCGCAACTCCAGCAGCTGCGGGCGCTCGCACTGAACGAACGGCTGCTCTCGCTCAACTACTACATGTCCAGCGTGACGTTCCGCCGCACCCAACTGGCTTCGCTCCAGACGACCGAAGCGTCGATGACGACTCTGGCCAACGCGTACTTCCCGGCGGCGAAGGCGGTCGACGCGACGGCGGCCACGCGCCTGCAGAGTCAGCTGGAGGAGTACCACACGATCCGCAAGGAGCAGATGCTCCCGGCTTCCAACGCCGGAAATCTGTCGGCGTTCTGGGCCGGCTGGAACAAGGGCACTCAACTCGCCAAACAGATGGACGCCGACTTCGCCACGCTCAACGACGCCCACACGGCCCGGTTCGACGAGGCCGTCGACGCGGTACACAGCACCAAAAACAAGGTCAGCACCGCGTTGATCGTCGCCGGGATCGCTGCGCTGTTGCTCGGCGTCGGCGTCGCCTGGCTGATGGCCAGCGCCGTCGTCGGCCGTCTTCGACGGGTCACCACCGTCCTGCAGGCCGTCGCCGCGGGCGACCTCACCAAAGCGGCCGACGTGGTCGGGCGCGACGAGGTCGGACTCGCCGCCAGGGCGGTCGACGAGGCGACCGCCTCGATCCGCCAGACCGTCGCCGCGCTCTCCGACTCGGCCCGCACGCTGGCGGAATCGTCACGGCAGCTCTCCAGCTCCGCCGAGGCCATCGCCAGCACCGCCGACGAGACGTCGAGCCAAGCGAACGTGCTCGCCACGGCCTCCGAGGACGTCTCGCGGAACGTGCAGACCGCCGCTGCGGGCACCGAGGAGATGGGGGCGGCGATCCGGGAGATCTCGCAGTCGGCCAACGACGCCGCCGGTGTCGCCTCCCACGCGGTGACGGCCGCGGCGACGACGAACGCGACGGTGGCGAAACTGGGCGCATCGTCGGCGGAGATCGGGAACGTCGTCAAGGTCATCACGTCGATCGCGGAGCAGACCAACCTGCTCGCGCCCAACGCCACGATCGAGGCGGCCAGGGCCGGCGAGGCGGGTAAGGGGTTCGCGGTCGTCGCGAACGAGGTGAAAGACCTCGCGCAGGAGACGGCGAAGGCGACCGAGGACATCTCTCATCGGGTGGAGGCGATCCAGGCCGACACCGACAGTGCCGTCGTGGCCATCGAGGAGATCTCCGAGATCATCGCCAAGATCAACGACTACCAGATGACGATCGCCAGCGCGGTGGAGGAGCAGACCGCGACGACGAACGAGATGAGCCGCTCGATCGCCGAGGCTTCGACCGGTTCGGCCAGCATCGCCGACAACATCGCGAGCGTTGCGGCGGCGGCCCGGACGACCAGTGCCACGGTCGGCGAGACCCGGCGCTCCGCCGAACACCTGGCCGGGATGTCGACGCAGCTGCAGAGCCTGGTCGCCCGCTTCCGCTCCTGAAGCGTGGGTGGCGCGTGGTCAGTCGGGTGGGGAGCACGGACCGGGGCAGCTGGGCGACGAGTGCTGGGCGACTCGATCGAGCAGGTCGCGTAGCTGTCGTCGCTCGGCGTCGGGCAGGGCGAACAGAGCCTCGGCCTGCATGCGGCTCCGGGAGTGCAGCTCGGTGCGCCGCCGTTCGCCTTCGTCGGTCAGCACCACCTGCTTGACCCGCCGATCCGCGGCACCAGGCTGCCGGGTGACGAGCCCTCGGCGCTCCAGGCCGTCCACGATGCCGGTCACGTTCGACGGCTCACAGGACAGCCACTCCGCCAGCTGCCGCATCGGCGTCGGCCCCGACAGGTTCACCAGCACGAGCGCCTGAGCCGGGGGAAGGTCCAGCTGCGCCGCGGCCGCGTTGAACTCCGCCCTGAGCTGTCCGGTGATCCGAAAGGCCAAGTCGGTCAGCTCGTCGACGATCGGATCCGCGCTCACGAACCCAGAATACGTCGTTCAGTCCATGGACTGTTCAGGTGCTGAAGTAATCCGTTAGGGTGGCGATTGTTCAGCACCTGAACTATCAAGCTACTGAAGGAGATCTCATGGCTTCGGAGACCGTTGCGAGTCAGTCGGACGGCCGGACCCGGCTCCGGGCGCGCGCTCTCGCGGTGGGCGGTGCGGTGGCGGCGAACGTCGCTCTCTGGGTGATCGGGGAGCCGCTGCTCGGCCACGATCTGGTCGTGACCCAACCGGGGGAGGAGGCGCTCGACTTGGGCTTCGGCGCGATCGCGGTCGTCTCGCTGATCGTCGCGTTGCTGGGCTGGGCTTCGCTCGCGGTGCTGGAGCGGGTGACCCGACGCGCCCGCGTCGTCTGGACCGTCGTCGCGGTGCTGGTGCTGGCGGCGTCGTTCATGCCGGTTCTGCAGGTCGAAGCGTCCGCAGGGACGAAGACCGTCCTCGCGCTCACCCACCTCGCCGTCGGCCTCGTCCTCATCCCCGTCTTCTGGCGGACGTCCACCCGCCGCGCGACGCCAGAATCCGTCGCACCGTCGCGCCCCGACGCGCCGGCTACCCCGGTTCACTGACCGACGGCTCAGGCCGGCACTCCGAACAGGCGGAGCAGCGACGGGTCGGCGAACGTCACGCAGCGCTGGATCAGGCCGCCGGCCACCGTGAACACCTGGAGCGAGTGAGCCCTGACCCCTCCGGTGGCCGGATCCGGTGCGTAGGCGGCCAGGGCCGGGCTCCCGTTGGCGCGTACGGGCAGCAGGCGCCAGCCGGACCCGCGCAGATCGAACACCCGCTCCATGAACTCGCGGTAGTGCGCCCGGCCGGTGAGCCAGAGCGCTACCGGCGGCATCTCCAGCACGACGTCGTCGGCGAGCAGCCGAGTCAGTCCGGGCACGTCGGCGGCCTCGAACGCGGCCAGATACCGCTCGACCACGGCACGTTCGTCGGGGTCGGCGGGCTCGCGCCACTCGTCCAACGCCGGGCCGGCGGCCCGCAGCGTGGCCCTGGCGCGCTGCAGACTGCTGTTCACCGACGCCACGCTGCTGTCCAAGACGTGCGCCACCTCGCTGGCCGGTAGCTGCAGCACATCGCGCAGCACCAGCGCCGCGCGCTGCCGCGGGGGCAGGAGTTGCAAGGCGGCGACCAGGGCCAGCCGCAGCCCCGCGCGCTGCTCGGTGACGTCCGCGGGGTCGCCCCAGGCCGGGTCGCCCAGCCGGGCGTCCGGGAACGGTTGCAACCACGGGACGTCGAGGCTCGGTGTCAGCGCCGCCTGCGGGTCGTCGCCGGGCGGGCCCAACCCGCTCGGCAACGGACGGCGGACCCGGCCCTGCAACGCGCTGAGGCAGGCGTTGGTGGCGATCCGGTGCAGCCAGGTGCGCAGCGACGCCCGCTGCGGGTCGTACCGGTCGGCCGCCCGCCAGGCCCGCACCAGCGTCTCCTGGACCAGGTCCTCGGCCTCGTCGAACGATCCGAGCATCCGATAGCAGTGCGCCAGCAGGTCACCGCGGTAGGCCTCGTGCTCCTCCTGCGTCGGCGCCGCCACCCGCGCGAGCCTACGCCCGCAAATCTCGCTGCCCGAGACCGATGAGTTCGTCGCCCGGCCTCGGTACGTGCTGGATGAGGGCGGCCGGACCTGAGCCGCCGCGGCAGGAGGGAAGAGCGATGGGCGACGTCATCGTCATTCAATTCACCACGTTGGACGGTGTGGTCTCCGACCCCGACGGGCGCTGGGGGACTGGCCACGGCGGCTGGGCGTTCCGGTACGGGCCGGGGCCGGTCAGCGACGACAAGTTCCGCCTCGGAGCGCGGATGGAGCACGGCGTCCAGCTCTACGGGCGGCGGACGTGGGAGCACTTCGCCCGGCTCTGGCCGAGTCGCGACGGCAGCTACGCCCAGCTGATGAACGCCGTGCCCAAACGCGTCGCCACCCGCACCGGCGTCGACCCGGCTGCGTGGTCGAACTCGGCGGCGATCGACGGCGACCCGGTGGTCTGGGCCGCCGACGAGCGCACCCGGCGCGACGTCGTCGTGATCGGCAGCCTGAGCTTGGTGCACACGCTGGCGGCGGCCGATCTGGTCGACGAGTACCGGTTGCTCACGTTCCCGACTGTCGTCGGGGCAGGCGACCAGCTGTTCGCCGCGGACGCGCCCGCCGACTTCCGGTTCACGCTGGTGGAGCCCGCCGACATGGCGACGCTGACCGTGCTCCGCCGCCAACCGGCGGCGGAGCCCCGGTGAGCGGGCCCGTCGTCCGCTGCGTGCTACGGACGCAGATCGGTTCTCGCTGCTCCGGTGTCGGTGTCGGCCGGCCAGGACACGTGCTGGTGCACCATCTGCCAGTCGCCTCCGAACCGTCGGAACACCCGGGTGCCGCGGGACCAGGTCTCGGCGACCGAGCCGTCCGGCTGCTCCGCGGTCATCCGGTTGAGTCCCCAGGAGACGGCCAGGTCGCCGCGGGCGACGATCCGCAGGTCGGGCACGGTCCAGGTAACGGTGCCGTCGACGGCGTCCAACCCGTCCGCGCAGACCGCGCGGACGCTGTCGAGCCCGGTGTACTGCAGCGGCGCGTCGTGCTCGTAGGAGACGACGTCCTCGGCGATGCCCGCCATCATGCCGTCCAGGTCCTTGGCGACCGTGTCGTCGAACCACCGCCGGTGCAGGTCCTCGACGGCCAGCTCCGCCGCGCGGTCGCTGCCCGACGCGTCGGTGAACGAGTGGTGCTCGTGCGCCACCACCCATCGGCCGTCGTCCCGGCGCAGGCCGAGCGTCAGCCGAAGCCGACGGTCCGGATCGGCGGCCAGGTGCTCCGGCGTCCCGCAGCGCAGCAGCGCGTGGGCGAACGCGACGTCCGCACCCGCAGTGACCTCGAGCGACGTGATCTCGAACAGCGCTCCGGTCGCCAGCCACTCGAAGAACGGCGGCCAGCTCTTTCGGTACGCGTCGAGTCCGCGCACGCCCCTCTCCGGCGGCGGCACGTCGAACATCACGATGTCCTCGGCGTGGTCGGCCAGCACGCCGTCCAGGTCACCCGCCTGCACGGCGAGCGCCCAGCGTTCGATGAGTTCCCGAATCTCGTCCATGCCACTAGAACCCCGGGAAGGGGCTCGAACTCATCGCTCCCGCGGAAGATTCTCCGGAAGACCGAACGCGGTCAGATCGGCGGTGAGGAACGAGACCACCTCGGCGACCCGGCCGCTCCGCACCGTGAGGACGTCCAGCCCGGACGGCCGGTAGACGTCGCCCTCGAGCAGATAGGTT
This sequence comes from Cryptosporangium minutisporangium, assembly GCF_039536245.1. Taxonomy (NCBI): domain Bacteria; kingdom Bacillati; phylum Actinomycetota; class Actinomycetes; order Cryptosporangiales; family Cryptosporangiaceae; genus Cryptosporangium; species Cryptosporangium minutisporangium. Next base: position 58,047 of record NZ_BAAAYN010000057.1, read on the forward strand.
CCGAACGCGAGCTGGCCGTTCGCCACCGTGGGCAGGAACCGCCAGCGATACGTCAGCGGTGCCTCGACCAGGAACCGCCGGATCGCGTCCACCCCCTGGTACCAGGCCACCTCCGGCGGCATCGAGTACCGCGCGTCGTCGGCGAGCAGCGCGACGATCGTGTCGACGTCGCCGGCCTCCCACGCGGCCGCGTACCGCCGGGCCAGCTCTCGCACGGTCGGATCCTCGGGCGCCGCGGACGCGGACACCGCAGGCAACGCCCGGCGGGCGCGCTGCAGGGCGCTGTTGACCGCCGGGACCGAGGTGTCGAGGAACTCGGCCACCTCCCGCGCGGAGAACCCCTGCGCTTCGCGCAGGAGCAGCACCGCCCGCTGCAAACCCGGGAGGTGCTGGAGCGCGGCGACGAACGCGACCTCGAGGCTCTCCCTCGCCAGGGTCCCGCTCTGCGGATCCGGGTACGGCTCCAGCCAATGGGGGTCCGACGTCGCGCGCAGGTCGGTCGGGAGCTCCCGTCGCGCTCGCCCCTTCAACAGCGTGAGGCACCGGTTGGTGGCGATCCGGTACAGCCACGGACGCAGGGAGCGGCCGGGATCGTGCTCGTCGAACCGGTCGAGACCCCGCCAGGCCCGGACCAGGGTCTCCTGCACGGCGTCGTCCGCGTCGTGCACCGATCCGAGCATGCGGTAGCAGTGTGCGTGCAGCTCCGCGCGGAGGGGAGCGGCGAGTGTGCTGAACGCGTCGGCGTCACCGGCGCGGGCGGCGGCCAGCACCGACAGTGTTTCGGTCGAGAACCGGCCGCTCATTCCCTGCCTCCTCGCGTCGGGGCGCCGCCCCAGCCTGCTACAGCCCTCTCTCCGACGCGAGGCCGCAGCGGATCAGGGCACCAGGACCACGCGACCGCGGAGGCCGCCGCCGGCGACCCGTTCGTGGGCGGCGGCGATCTTCTCCAGCGGTACGGTCTCGGCCGGCGGCAGCGTGAGCCGCCCCGCGTCCACCAGGGCGGACAGCTCGGCCAGGCGTGCACCGTCGGCCCGGACCTCCTGCACCACGACCTGGGTGGCCCGCAGCGGACGCGGAGCGAACGGTGCGACCAGCGCGACGAAGACGCCGCCGCCGCGCAGCGCCTCGTGTGCGGGGATGCCCGCCACGGCGGCGTCGATCACCGCGTCCACACCGCCGGGCACCACGTCGCGGACCGCGGCCGCGAGCGCGTCGGTGCGTGGCACGAACCAGGTGGCTCCCGACCGGCGGACCTGTGCCTCGTCGTCCGCCCCGGCCACCGCGACCGTGCGAACGCCGCGGTGGCGGGCCAGCTGCAGAACCAGCCCGCCCACTCCACCTGCCGCCCCGGTGACCAGCAGAGTTCCACCGGCGCGGAGCCCGGTCAGCGCCAGGGACCGGTCGGCGGTCAGGCCGATCAGCGGGAGCGTCGCCGCCACCGTCGGCGAAACCGTCACCGGGGCGGGCGCCACCGCGCCGGCGTCCAGGACGACGTAGTCGGCGTGGGTGCCCGGCGCCGACAGCACGTCCCGCAGGCCGATCACCGCGTCGCCGACCTCGAACTGTTCGACCGCCGGGCCGACGTCCTCCACGGTGCCGGCGACGTCCCAGCCCAACCAGTACCGAGCGGACGGGGCGAGCAGACCGCCCTGAGCCAACGCACCGTTGCGTGTGGACAGGTCGATGCGGTTGACCGCCGCCGCGGCCACTCGCACCAGCACTTGCCCGGTGCCCGGTGCCGGCCGCGGCACGTCGACGATCTCCAGTACCTCCGGTCCGCCGAAGCGGTGTACCACTGCAGCTCTCATGCCGACGACGCTAGAAATGTCGGTGCAGGCCGGTAAGACGGTACTTGCGAGTGCCTATGGACCCTCGGAGAGCTCATGACCACCAGCAGCGCCGCGCAGCGCCGGGCCGAGCGGGCCCGTGCCTACAACGCCAACCTGGCCGAGTGCCCAGGCCACGACCTGCTCGGCACGTTGAGCGACAAGTGGCTGACGCTCGTCCTGGCCGCGCTGGCAGACGGGCCGCGGCGCCACGCCGAGCTGGCCGCGACGGTCGCCGGTGCGACCCAGAAGATGCTCACCCAGACCCTGCGCAAACTGGAGCGCGAAGGGCTGGTCACCCGCACGCTGACCGCCTCGGTGCCGGTCCGGGTCGACTACGCGCTGACGCCGCTGGGTGAGAGCCTGCTGCCGGTGCAGCGGGCGATCAAGGACTGGGCCGAGACCCACATCGAGGAGGTGCACCGAGCCCGTGCCGCCTACGACGCCGAGCGCGCGGCGGGCTGACGGCTGAGCGCGGGCGTTATCCGAAGATGGCGGTGGGGGTACCGCGGTACCAAGCGTTGTCGATGCGCATGCGGCGGATGACCCAGCGGGCCCCGTCCCGCACCAGGTCGACGTCGTATGGGTTCTTCAGCAGGGCGAACGTGCCGTGGTCGGCGGCGAGAAGGTGCTGGGCCTCCACCAACGCGGTCAGATGGGAGGTGTCGCCGTCGATGGTGACGCGCGGATTGGTGACCTGGTGAGTGGTGTCGACCCGGTCGGTGAACAGCGTCAAGATCGTGGTGACGATGGTGTCCCGCCCGGTCATCAGCGGTGGCTGCCCACCCCACCGGGCGGCGGCGGGGCGGAAGTCGAGCTCGGCGTCGGCGGCGAAGGCCGAGGCGAACAGCTCCTTGTCCTTGAGGTCCTGGCCGAGGCCGAACCGGTACAGCGCGTCCACGACCTCGGCCCGGTCTCGTAGCTCCCGGAGGACCGCCTCGAAATCTGCGGCCGGGGCCGATATCGCGTGCGCATCGGTGCCGTACATGGGTGCTCCCGTGCTGGTGAGAGTGGTGTTGAGGCCCTCTCACCCTCGACCGGGGACGACGGTGGATCAACGTGGCGCTGTGCAAAGATCGTGAAGCGAGAGTTAACGATGGGGGCGCCATGCTGGAGCGGCACGAGCTGGAAGCGTTCCTCACCCTCGTCGAAGAGCTGCACTTCGGCCGCACCGCCGAGCGGTTGCACGTGTCCACCGCCCGGGTCAGCCAGACCATCGCCAAACTCGAGCGCCGCGCCGGAGTGCCGCTGTTCAACCGCACCAGCCGCCGGGTGGAGCCGACGGCGGTGGGACAGCGGCTCTACGAGGAGCTGCGCCCGGCCTGGGATCAGATCACCAGCGCGTTCGAACAGGCCATCGCCAGCGGCCGCGGGCTCACCGGCACGCTGCGGGTCGCCTTCGTCGGCGCCGCGGGCGGGCAGCTGCTGGCCGGGGCCGCCGAGCTGTTCCGCGAGCGCCAACCCGACTGCGACGTCCAGCTCCGCGAAGCCCAGCTGGCCGATCTCATGCCGTGGCTGCGCGACCGCGAGATCGATCTTGCCCTCGGCACCTTCCCGATCGACGAGCCCGGCATCACCACCGGACCCGTCCTGGTCTCCGAGGCACGCATGCTGGCCGTCCCGATCCAGCATCCGTTCGCGCGCCGCTCGTCGGTCTCCCTGGAAGACCTGGCTCGCGTCACGCTGCTCCAGCTCCCCGACACGCTGCCGGATTCCCTGCGTCAGGACCTCACCCCGCGGACCACGCCGTCCGAGCGTCCGATCGACGTCGGGCCTTCCGCCGCCACGTTCAACGAGCTGCTCACCCTCGTCGGAGCCGGCCGCGGTGTCTTCCCGGTCGGTGCTCAGGCCAGGCGCTACTACGCGCGCCCCGACGTCGCCTACCTCCCGTTCGACGACGCCCCGGTGCTGCAGTGGGGCTTGATCTGGCGTGCCGACAACGCCACCGCACGCGTCCGCGCCTTCACCCGGGCCGCCCACGACCTCCTCGACGGCAGCACCTGACGACCTCCGAAGGAACCACCATGTCCGACGTGTGGACCACCCGTCCCGAATCCGAACCGGACGTCGCCGCGATCCGCGACGTCAACCTCGGCGCGTTCCCCACCCCCCTGGAGGCCGACCTCGTCGAGGCGTTGCGCTCCGACCCGGCGTGGATGCCCGGCTTGTCGATCGTGGCGGAGAGCGCTGCGGGCGTGATCGCCGGCTACGCGTTGCTCACCCGGTGCCACGTCGACGGTGCCCCGGCGCTGGCGCTGGGTCCGTGCGCCGTCCGGCCCGGGTACCAGAAGCAGGGCGCAGGCTCGGCCGCGATCCGAGCCGGCCTGGACGCCGCCCGAGCGAGGGCCGAGAACCTCGTCCTCGTGCTCGGTCACGCCTCGTACTACCCGCGGTTCGGGTTCGTTCGGGCCTCCGCCTACGGAATCCGCCCGTCGTTCGAGGTGCCCGATGAAGCGATGATGGCGCTCGTCTTCGACGACACCCTCCCGGTGCCCAGCGGGGTCATCACCTATCCGGCGCCGTTCGGCGTCTGATCCTCTCGGTCTGTTCGGGGTGGGAACCCCGCCCCGAACAGACCGTCCGTTCGCGAGAGCCTGCGCGGTCAGCTAGTGAAACCGCCGTCGACGTCGAGGGTGGCTCCGGTGACGTAGCGGCCGTCCGGACCGGCGAGGAAAGCGACCATGGCGGCCACATCGGTCGGAGCCCCGTACTCGCCGAGCGCGATGAACCCGTTGATCGTGGCGGCGTTCGGGCCGTCGGCCGGGTTCAACTCCGTGTCCGTGGCTCCGGGGTTCACCAGGTTGACCGTGATCGCGCGGGGCCCCAGTTCCCGGCCCAGAGCCTTGGTCAGGCCGATGAGCGCGGTCTTGCTCATCGAGTACAGCGAGAAGCCCGGGAACACCACCCGCTCGGCCGCGTTGCTGCCGATGTTGATGATGCGCCCACCGGCCCGCATGTGCCGGACCGCTGCCTGCGACGCCACGAACGGCGCCCGGACGTTGACCGCGACCGTCTGCTCGAAGGCGTCGAGGGTCAACTCTTCCAACGGGCCGAGCAGGAACGCGCCGGCGTTGTTGACGAGGATGTCCAGGCGTCCCAGTTCGCCGGAGACCCGGTCGACCCCGCTGATCACCGCGGCCGGGTCAGCGCTGTCGACCTGCAGGGCCAGGGCCCGGCGGCCGAGTGCTTTGATCTGCTCGACGACGCCGTCGGCGCGCTGCTGGTTGTGCTGGAAGGTGAACGCGACGTCCGCGCCCTCCTGCGCCAACCGCACCGCAACCGCCGCGCCGATTCCACGGCCACCGCCGGTGACGAGGGCGGTCTTGCCATCAAGGCTGTTGTTGTTCACGGGATCGAGCCTGGTTGGTTCCGGCGCGATCGTCTGGCGGCGATCGGTCGTCGCGTTCGATGCCCTGCCGACGGCTCAGCGAGTGTTGACACCACTGCAACTGAAGTAGTAACTTTCAAACCACTTCAATCGAAGTGGTTTGAACAGAGAAGAGAGAGACCGGATGCGCACGCTCACCTACTACGTTGCTGCCAGCCTCGACGGGTACATCGCCGCTCCGGACGGCAGTTACGAATTCTTGCCTTTCGAGGGGGAGGTCCGGGACGCGATCCTCGCCGAGTACCCCGAGACGATGCCGGTCCACGTCCGCGAGCCGTTCGGCCTGACCGCCGTTCCGCATCGGCACTTCGACACCGTGCTCATGGGCCGCGGCACGTACGAGCCGGCCCTGAAGGCAGGCATCACGAGTCCCTACGCCCACCTGAAGCAGTACGTCGTGTCCCGCACTCTGCGCCCCACCGACTCGGAGGTGGAGATCGTCGCCGACGACCCCGCCGCGCTGGTGCGCGCCCTCAAGAAGCAGGACGGCATGGGGATCTGGCTCGCCGGCGGCGGCAAGCTGGCCGCCGCGCTCCGCGACGAGATCGACGTGCTGATCATCAAGCACAATCCGGTCGTCGTCGGTTCCGGCATCCCGCTCTTCGACGGACCGTTCGCTCCCACGAACTTCCTGCCGACCGCGCGCCGCGACTTCGACTCCGGCGTCAGCATCGTCACCTACGCGAAGAGATGAGACCTCTCAGGTCGCTTCTCGCAGCGTCGATCGGGTGCCGGATCGCCGAACTCATGCGTTCGGCGGCGATCTGATTCGGCTTCCGAGGAGAACCGTTGAAGCGCTTAAGCAAGGCGGTTGTCGCTGGGCTGTCGATCTTCACGATCGGCGCACTCATCAGTCCCACTGCGGTCGAGGCTGCGACGAAGTACTTCAGCACCACGAAGACGGTGACCGCCCGCGGTAGCGTCAACTGTCCCGCTGGATACAAGGTCACCGGCGGTGGATACAGCATTCCGTCGGATCGCTACACCGATACCCTTGTCGACCAGTACGTGGTCACGGCCTCCTATCCGAGCGCGAGCGGTTGGCGCGTCACCGCCACTCGGACGCGTACCACGCTGGACGAGAAGGAGGGAATCGTCAGCACGACGACTCCCTACTCCGCCACTGTCTACGCGATGTGTGTCGGCTGACGGATCGACCTGGTCGAGGTGTTGCACGTTCGTGTCCCCCATGACGGCGCCGAATGTGCAACGCCTGTGGCGAGTCCGGGGCATCCCCTATCGCTGGCATATCGAAAACCACATACGGACTGAGAACACTCGGCTGTCTTGACTAAAAGCATGCCTGACAGCGAACAAGCCCGAACACTGGCGTCCTCGTCCTCGGCCGAGGCGCATCGAACGGGAATCACCGTCTACGGATGCGGGCCGGACGAGGCCGTCTTGTTCCGGAAGATGGCGCCTCGCTTCGGCATCGTACCGACGATCACCGAGGCGCCGATGTCCGAGGCCACCATTGAGTTGGCCGACGGGAACCGATGTATCAGCGTCGGCCACAAGAGCCGAATCGCGAACTCCGATCTCCGTGCGCTCAGCCGGGTCGGTGTCGGGTACGTGTCCACGCGAAGCATCGGATACGACCATATCGACGTCGGGTACGCGGAGAGCGTCGGCGTCAGGGTCGAGAACGTCGCCTATTCGCCGGACAGCGTGGCCGACTTCACGCTGATGCTGATGCTCATGGCGGTGCGGCAGGCCAAATCGACCGTCCGCCGCGCCGATGTCCACGACTACCGACTGAGCGAGATACGCGGGAAAGAACTGCGCGATCTGACCGTTGGAGTCGTCGGAACAGGACGCATCGGCGCGGCGGTCATCGATCGGCTGCGAGGTTTCGGCTGCCGAATTCTGGCCCACGACAGTCGCCCAACGGCCGCTGCCGACTACGTGGCCTTCGCCGAATTGCTGCAGCGAAGCGACATCGTCACGCTCCACACGCCGCTGACTGCGGACACGCACCATCTCCTGGATCGTCGACGCATCGAGCAGATGAAGCGCGGGGCGTTCGTGATCAATACCGGTCGCGGCTCGCTTCTCGACACCGACGCTCTTGTCTCGGCGTTGGAGAGCGGCAGGTTGGGCGGCGCGGCGTTGGACGTCCTCGAAGGTGAGGAAGGGATCTTCTACACCGACTGCCGAGAGGGCTCCGTCGAAAACAAGCTGCTGCTGCGGTTGCAAGAGATGCCGAACGCGCTGATCAGTCCGCACACCGCCTATTACACGGACCACGCCCTGAGTGACACCGTCGAAAACAGTCTGATCAATTGTCTGGCGTTCGAGAACGGGACACGACATGGATAGGTTGAAGGTCGGCATCGTCTTCGGAGGTAGCTCGGAGGAGCACCCCGTCTCCGTCATCTCCGCGCGAGAGGTCGCGAACAACCTCGACTCCGGCAAGTACGAGCCGTTCTGGATCGGGATCACGAAGAGCGGCGACTGGAAGCTCTGTGACGGTCCGGACGTGGACCTGGAGAGCGGTAGTTGCCGTCCGGCCGTGCTCTCGCCGGACCGGAACGAGCGCGGGTTGCTCGTGCTGGACGAGGGGAAATACGAGTCGGTCGGCCTCGACCTGGTGTTTCCCGTATTGCACGGCAAGCTTGGCGAGGACGGCGCGGTACAGGGTTTGCTGGAGCTCTCCGGCATCCCCTACGTCGGCTGCGACGTCCCGACCTCGGCCCTGTGCATGGACAAGTCTCTGACCTACCTGGTGGCTCGGAGCGTTGGAGTAGCCACGCCGAAGTTCTGGACCGTCACGGCGAGCGTTGACGTTGATCCGGAATTGCTTCCCTATCCTGTTTTTGTGAAGCCGGCGCGTTCGGGCTCCTCGTTCGGCGTCACCAAAGTAGCTCGGGGAGAAGAATTGCGGAGTGCGGTGGAGACCGCAAGACGGTATGACTCGAAGGTGCTGATCGAAGAGGCGGTCGTGGGTAGCGAGGTCGGCTGCGCGATTCTGGGCAACGATCCCGATTTGATCGCGGGTGAAGTGGATCGGATCGCGCTGTCCCATGGATTCTTCCGGATCCATCAGGAGAGCGAGCCGGAAAGCGGTTCCGAGAACTCCACTCCAGTCGTTCCCGCGGACATCCCGGCAGAGTCGCGCTCGCTCGTCCAGGAGACCGCGAAGACTCTCTATCGCGCCTTGGGCTGCCGAGGGCTGGCGCGGGTGGACCTGTTCCTCACGGAAGACGGAACGGTCGTGCTCAACGAAGTCAACACTCTGCCCGGTCTGACCTCGTACAGCCGTTATCCGAGGATGATGGCGGCTGCCGGCTTGCCGCTCACCGAGGTGATCGATCGGATCGTGTCGCTCGCCTTGACCGGACGAGCCCGATGAACGACGACTTCGTCTACGTGGACGACCTCGTGCCCGGGGTGCGGTGGGATGCCAAGTACGCCACCTGGGACAACTTCACCGGCAAGCCCGTGGAGGGCTACCTCGCAAACCGAATCGTCGGCACGAGGGTCTTATGCGCAGCTCTGGAAAGAGTGCAGGAACGGGCCGCGGACCTCGGCTTCGGCTTGCTTCTCTGGGACGGCTATCGCCCGCAGCGGGCCGTGGATAGCTTCCTGCGCTGGTCGAAACAGCCGGAGGACGGGCGGACGAAGCGACGGCACTATCCGAACATCGATCGAGCCGAGATGTTCGAGAAGGGGTATGTAGCGGCGATGTCGGGTCACAGCCGAGGTAGCACGGTCGACCTGACGCTCTATGACTTGTCCACCGGTGAACTCGCTCCCATGGGCGGTGGCCACGATCTGATGGATCCGATCTCACATCATGGCGCGAGCGGAATCACACCGGTCGAAGCGAGGAACCGGCAACATCTCCGTTCCGTCTTGGAGGCGTGCGGTTTCAGTTCGTACGGCTGCGAGTGGTGGCACTACACACTGCGGGACGAGCCGTATCCGGACACCTACTTCGATTTCCCGATCACCTGATGTCGAGCGTCGTGTCACCGGACGCGGCCGGCAGCTGCACCCTCACGTGGAGCCCTCCGGCGTCCCGGCGGGTGAGCGTGAGCGTCCCGTCGTGGGCTTGGGTGATGCTCTTGACGATCGCCAGGCCGAGGCCGAGGCCCGCTTGGTCACTGCGGATGCGTTCGGTGCCGCGCTGGAACGGCTCGGTGAGGGTCGAGATCAGCTGGGGAGTGAGCTTCTCGCCGGTGTTCTCGACGGTGAGCACGACGGCGTTGGAGTGAGCGGCGGTGGTGTTGACCCACACGGTGCCGTGGTCGGCGACGTTGTGGACGACGGCGTTGTGCAGGAGGTTGGTGGTCAGCTGCAGCAGAAGCGCGTGCGAGCCGACGGTGGGGGCGACGTCCCCGGAGGTCTCGATCGTGATCCCGTGCTTCTCTGCGAGCGGCAGCAGCGTTTCGGTGGCTTCCTCCGCGACCAGGGACAGGTCGACGTGTTCTCGGCTGAACGATCGCCGGTCGGCGCGGCTGAGCAGGAGCAACGCTTCGGTGAGATCGATCGCTCGGGTGTTGACGACGCGGAGGCGTTCCACGAGCTCGCCGGTGTCGCGGTTCGGATCGTTGCGCGCGACGTCGAGAAGGGTCTGCGTGATCGCCAGCGGGGTGCGCAGTTCGTGGGACGCGTTGGCTGCGAAGCGCTGCTGTTCGGCGACGTGCGCTTCGAGCCGCGCGAGCATGGCGTCGAAGCTGTCGGCGAGTTCGCGGAACTCGTCGGCATGGCCCTCCAACGCGATCCGGTGGGAGAGCGACCCCCTCGCAGCCATGCGGGTTGCGTCCGTGATTCGGGACAGGGGGGCCAGCATGCGGCCGGCCAGGATCCACCCCCCGAGCAGACCGAAAATCAGCAGGAACACCAACATCTCGATGGCCCGCGGGGCGAACGCGCGCTGGAGATCGTCGCGGTTGGGACCTCGGGGGAAGTGGCCGCCGGGGCCCGGCGGTGCTGAGACGTCGGGTACGTATCGCAAGAGGAACACCCACACGACCGCGAGCAGCATGGCGCCTGCGAGCATCAGGAACCCCGCGTAGCTGAGGGTGAGCTTCAGGCGAACGCTCAAACCACGCGGCCTATCCACGCTGGTCATCCTCGTCTCCGGCGGCGGGTCCGGTGCCGATGCGGTAGCCGACGCCGGGCACCGTCGCGATCAGCCAGGGTTCGCCGAGTCGCTTGCGGAGGGCGGAGACCGTGATGCGCACGGCGTTGGTGAACGGGTCGGCGTTCTCGTCCCACGCCCGTTCCAGGAGTTCTTCGGCGCTGATGACGCCGCCCTCGGCGGCGACCAGGACTTCGAGCACGGCGAACTGCTTCCGGGTGAGCGCGACGTAGCGGCCGTCGCGGTAGACCTCGCGGCGGAATGGGTCCAGGCGCAGGCCGGCGAGCTCTCGCACGGGCGGCCTGTTGTGTGCGCGCCTGCGGTCGAGTGCTCTGAGCCTGAGGACGAGTTCCCGCAGCTCGAACGGCTTGGTGAGGTAGTCGTCGGCGCCGAGCCCGAACCCGGACGCCTTGTCGTCGAGCCGGTCGGCAGCGGTGAGCATCAGGATCGGCATGCCGCTGCCGGAGGCGACGATGCGTGCGGCGATCTCGTCGCCGGAGGGGCCGGGGATGTCGCGGTCTAGGACGGCGATGTCGTAGGCGTTGACGCTCAGCATCTCCAGTGCGGTGTTGCCGTCACCGGCGATGTCGGCCGCGATCGCCTCCAGGCGTAGTCCATCGCGGATGGCCTCGGCCATGTAGGGCTCGTCCTCGACGACCAAGACACGCATGCACTCAACGCTACGACCTGGGGCATATCGTCGGGATACGAAAAACCGCGGGCGGGCGCCGACAGGTGTGAGGAGATGTGTGCCATGACGTCCGACAGCCAAGGTGCCCGGCCCCAAGTGGTGATCCGCCCGTGAAGCGCATCCTGATGGCGATCCTCGGCGCAGCGCTCATCGTCGTCGGTGTGCTTCTCTTGGTCCTTCCCGGGCCGGGCCTGCTGTTGGTACTCGCCGGGTTGCTCCTCCTGGCGTCGGAGTTCCCGTGGGCGAGGCGCTACGTGGAGCCGGTACGGGAGCGAGCGATGCAAGCGGCCGACGCGAGCGTCTCCTCACCCTGGCGGCTGACCGGCTCGGTCGCGGCGGGTCTGTTCCTGATCGGCGCAGGCATCGTGTGGGGAGTGCAGGAGTCGTTGCCGTTCGGCGGCTGGGGCACCGGGACGAGTC
>NZ_BAAAYN010000058.1 GCF_039536245.1 Cryptosporangium minutisporangium
ACCCAGTACAAGTTCTTCACCACCACCGCGAACTGCAACAACGCCTACGACCTGCAGTCGGTCGTCCTCCACGAGCGTGGTCACTCGCTGGGCCTCAACCACGTCAGCCAGTCCGCCAACGCCAGCGCCGTCATGACCCCGGCGCTGTCGACCTGCTCGGCCGGCAAGCGCTCCCTGGGCCTGGGTGACTACCAGGGCCTGGCCGCCCTGTACGGCACCCGCTGACCCCGCGGTAGCCCGCACGAACCAACGGCGGTCCGCCGGCGCCCCTCGCGCCGACGGGCCGCCGTTTTCGTTCCCCGGCGGCCGTGGGCGGGATCGCGGCGGCTCATCGCTGCGGAAAGCGGGCGATCTCCTCCGACCACTCGCCGCCCGCTCGCAGCAGCGCGTCAGGGCGCATCCGCACCAACACCGCGACCGGTCGCCCTCGGAGCGTCGGTTCAGGGGCCGATTCGTACGAGAAGCGGACCCGCAAAACGGCCCGATCCGCGGTACGGGAACGCAAGGCGAACTCCAGGTTCGGTTCCAGGAACGTGAGTGCACTGCCCTCGCGCCGGCGGTAGCCGGGAAACCGGCCGACTGCGGCGGTCCGCAGCCAGCCCGACAGAGCGTGCGCCTCCTCCACCATCAGGCAAGGATCAGAGAACTCCCACCCGCGGCCATTCGACGTCGTCACCCGGCCGAGGACGGTCAGCCAGTTCGCGTCCCAGCGCGCATCCCCCGCAGGATCGTGAGGTCCGGCCAGGTCGGGGATCTGGTAGCCGGTCACCCGCAACTCGACGACCGCGCCGTCGTCAGAGATCAGCCGCACACCGATACGCCCCCCGTCTGCGACAACAAGACCCTTCCATTCGACGCGAGGCGCCTTTGCAACCTTGCCGTCCTAGTCTGGGGCCGCCTCCGACCTCAGTCCCGGGATCTCTGCTGCATGTCCGAGCCGCCGATCGACTACTCCGAGTCGCTGCCTGCCCAGCCACCGTCACGTCGGCCGCCGCACCTGCGGATCTACCAGCCCAGCCCTCGGCAGCTCCGCCTGGACTTCGCCGGCGACATCGACCAATGGTCCGAGCCCTTGCTGAACGCCGCGGAGATGGCTGCCGGATCCGCACCACGGGCGGACGTCCTCATCGACCTCGGCGGCGTCACCGCGCTCCACGAGATCGCGCTGAGTACCTTCTCCTCGATCCACCGTCACACCGCCGACCAAGGAACCTCGATGACCTTTCTCAGGGTCAGCGAGGCCGCACTGCGCACCTTCGACCTGTATCGCTACGAGGACTGGCACCGCGGCTGATGGGTGTATGCCGGTGCGGGCCCTGGGCCCGCACCGGCAGTCTGCTCAGTCGACCTTCGACAAGTCCAGCACCAGGTACTCGGTGGGCTTGCGGTTGTTGTCGGTCCAGGCGATGAACTGGTCGCTGGTCCAGCGGATCGCCGACGTGTTGCCGTCCGCGCCGGTAACCACCGGACCCAGGACGACCTGTCGGTTGTTCGTCAGGTCAACGACCACGAGCCGCGCCTTCGGCGTCCCCATGTGCGGCTGGAGCAGGAGGTAGCGGTCTCGGATGATGCCGCCGTCCATACCGGGGGACTCCAAGACGTCGGAGTAGGTCCGCCGGTCGGACCCGTCGAAGCGCGACGATGTGTACTGCTTGCCGCGGTAGACGCACCACGTGACCGAGCACGAACCGTCGAAGTTCTTCGCGGTTGGGGTCTTCGCGACGCGGCGCTCGCCGGTGACCAGGTTGCGTTGTGTTCCGTACACCATCTTGCCTTGGCTCTCCCGCGTGAGCGGTGGCGGGGAACCGATCCACGGCCACGAGACGACGCCGTAGCCCTGGGTTCCGGGCAGGACGCGCGGCGTCCCGCCGGACAGCGGCACCTCCCCGATCCCGTCCAGGCTCCGCCACCGGACGACGCCGTCGGTGAGCGCGAGGTCGAATGGTCCCCGCACGTTCTTGCCGCTCCACTCGGCGACCCGCTTCGGGGCCAACGTGGTGACCGGCATCGCCCACACCTCGGAGGCGCGAGCGTTGGAGTCCGCGTCGAGGTAGTCGATCGACCAGACGACCCAGTCGTCGTCGACCAGAATTCGCTGGGTGAACGCACGCCCTTCCGGGCGGTCCGCCAACGTCACGACCTTCTCCGCCGTTCCGGCGTCGGGGTCCCACACCCACAGGGCATCGATCTTCTCGAAGCCGCCCAGCGTGCTCACGACGAACCGGCCGTCGGGCAGGAGCCCTGCGAACGAGTACTGCTTCCCGTTGGGCAGCGTCAGCGGGACCCGGCGGAGCGCCGTCGGCCACACCTCGGTGACCGGCCCGTCCGCGGCCGGTGTGATCGGTTTCGACGGACGGGGGTCGTCGCCGACGACGCGGACCGCACCCATGCCGCCGACCAGCACGACTAGCACGGCCACCCCGGCGACGAGAGCAGTCAGCGTTCCCCGTCGGCGGGTGTACCGGCGTTCGACGTCGCGGACGAGTTCGGCGCCCGGCGCGGACGCGGATCCGGCGACTTGGCGGAACAGACGGGACAGGTCTTCCTCGAGGTCAGGCATGCCGGCTCCCCTCTGATGGCTCGGGTTCCGGCTCGAGCGATCGCGCCGAGCCGTTGGGTGCGTCGATCTGGCCGCGGAGCTTGCGCAGGCCACGTAAGGCCTGGCTGCGAACCGTGCCGGTGGTGACCCGGAGATGCGCGGCGATCTCCTCGTCGGCCAAGCCTTCGTAGTAGCGGAGCACCAGCACCGCGCGTTGCCGCGGCGGCAGCGTGTCGACCCGCTGCCACAGGCCGATGTCGTCCCCGGCGCGGACGATCCCGGGATCGGGCGCCCACTGCTCAGGAACTCTGTTGGTGAGAAACTCCCGCCGAAGCTTGCGCCATCTGCTGATGTGCAGCCGCACCATCGTCGTCCGGACGTACGACTCCGGATCGCGCTTGTACTGCACCCGGGTCCAGGCGCCACGCAGCCGGACCAGCGCTTCCTGCACGAGATCAGCCGCGTCGTGCGGGTTGCCGGTCAGCACGAGTCCGTAGCGGCTGAGGGCGGCGGCGCGTTCGAGCACGAACTGTTCGAAGCCATCGGGCTTCGCCATGTGCACCTCCCTGTTCGTCCCCCAAGACGCGCAGTGGCCCCGCCGCGTTGCAGCGGCTGGTCTCTACGTGCGCCGGGAGGCGTCAACCGGGAGGGAGGGCGTCGGCTTGTCCGCCACGATCTCGTAGACGAGATCGGTGGTGATCGAGCCGATACGGGCCAGGTCCGAGGTGATCGCCTCGAGGTCCTTCATGCCGGCGGCGACGATCTCCATGACGTAACACGACTCTCCGGTGACGCGCAGACAGCGCACGATCTGGGGACGTTGCTCGAGGACGTGCGCGACGTTGTCGTAGAGCGAGCCGTGCACCTTCATCCGGACGACCGCGCGCAACGTGTAACCGAGGGCCTCCGCGTCGACGCGAGCAGCGTAGGAGGTGATCACCCGGTTCTGCTCCAGCATGCGCAGCCGCGCACGCGTTGCCGAGACGCTGAGCTGGATCGCCTCCGCCAGTTCAGCAAGAGTGGCGCGACCGTCCCGTTGTACGGCCGCGAGTAGTGCGTGATCCACAGTGTCTAGGTCGCGTGTGACTGGCCCGTTCGTCATCTCGCGATTTTGCAGCAGATTCGACGGCCGAAGACGACCATCTCCGCAGAAGTGCGCTGCCGCGAGGATCCCGTGGTGATCGAGACTGAGAGCCATGATCCGCTTCTACTTCGTCGACGTCTTCGCGGACCGACCGCTGACCGGCAACCCGTTGGCGCTGGTGCCCGAGGCCGACGACCTGACCGTGCCGCAGATGCAAGCCATCGCCCGCGAGTTCAATCAGTCCGAGACGACCTTCCTGCTCCGGTCCGAGGAGGAGGGAGTTGACTGGCGCTTGCGCTCGTACACCCCGGCCGGAGTCGAGGTCGATGGTGCCGGGCACAACGCGCTCGGAGCGTGGTTGTGGCTGGCCGATCAAGGATTCACCGGTGACCAGCCAGCCGTGACGATGCAGCAGCGCATCGGCGCCGAGGTCCTCGCCGTCGAGATTCTGCGAGTCGCCGGCGAACCGGTCCGCATCGTCATGGATCAAGGCGCCCCCGAGTTCGGCAAGCAGGTCACCGACGGCGAACGGCTGACCGGCGCGCTCGGGCTCGAATCTCGGCACCTCGCCGCCGACGCCACCGCCCAGGTGGTGTCCACCGGTGTCGCGCACCTGCTCGTTCCGCTCGCCACCCGCGAGGCGGTCGACGCCGCGGTGGCACAGAGCCGCGATCTCGCCGCGCTCCTGGCTGAAGCCGGCGGCGAGGGCTGCTACCTCTACACCACGGCGGGCGACGACGGGGCCGCCGCGTACACCCGCTTCTTCAACCCGACCGTGGGCATCGCCGAGGATCCGGCGACCGGGACGGCGGCGGGCCCACTCGCCGCGGCCCTCGTGCGGTCGGGGAAGGTGCCGTCCGGCTCACCGGTGTTCATCGAGCAGGGTCACTACCTGGGGCGCCCTAGCCGCATCCGAGTGGACGTGGCCGACGACCGGGTGCGGCTGTCCGGCTCCGGCTTGATCACCGCTCGGGGAGAGCTCAGGCTGGCGTGAACCTTACGGCGTAAGCCCAGCGCCCGGATTCGGGTGCTCCGAGCGCGGCTGCGCTGCGGGCAGTCCTGGTTCGGCGCTGGGCTGGTGCCTGGCCCTGAACAGGCCGTGGAAGTGAACCTCCTGCCGGGCGGTGAGGATCTGGCTGCTGCCGGACACAGGCTGGGTAGGAGGTGTGATGGCCCCCGATGAGCAGGCTTTCACCGTGTTCTACCGCCGCCACTACGGCGACGTCGAACGCTACGTCCGGCGGCGGCTGGCCGGTGACGCGGTGCGCGACGCCGTCGCCGATGTCTTCTTAGTGGCTTGGCGTCGCTTCAGCGAGGTGCCGCCCGAGGCGGCTTTGCCGTGGCTCTACGCGGTGGCTCGTCACACGTTGGCCAACGAGGTACGGGGCGCCCGTCGTGCGGCCTCGCTACGAGCGCGCATCGAGCAGCAGCCGGAAGTGCACGCGGGCGACCCGGCCGATCGAGTGGCCGGTCAGCTGGCGCTGGCGGAGGTGTTCGGCGCTCTACCGGAGATCAGCCAGGAGATCGTTCGGCTGGTCGCTTGGGAGGGTCTGACCATCGCGAAGGCGGCGACCGTCACGGGGTGCAGCGTCTCGGCGGCCACGATGCGGCTGCACCGCGCCCGTCAACAGGCCCACGAGGCCCTCGCGCGAGTAGCCGCTCAGTCCGGTGACTGCACACGTCCGGGTGCCCCGGCGGGAGAGCGTCCGGGTGCCCCGGCGGCAGAAAAGAAGGAGGCCCGCTCGTGAACGCTGGGCTGGAAGACGACCTACGGCGCCTCTTCGGCCCGCTGGATCCCGCTCCGGCGGAGGCTCGGTCCGCCGGTCGGATCGACGAGGCGGACCGGGACGCCGACCTGCGCACGATCCTCGGCAGTGGTGCTCCCGGTGCTCAAAGGGCGGTCCCACCGAGGGGCGCCAGGCCGACACGCCGCCGAGCGTTCCTGGTCGGGGCTGCCGCCGCGGCCGTGCTGGCGGGCACTACTCCGATCGCGGTCAAGCTACTCGGCTCTGATGAGGCCGCCTACGCCGCGACCCCGCCACCGCTGACCTTCCGGCAGACACCGGTAGCGCCCGCTGCGCCGGCACTCGAACGGATCGCTGCGCGGACCACATCCCTACCCGACGACACCGGCGAGGGACGCTACCGGCACATCACCGTGGTCGGGTGGTATCTCGACAGTGCGACCCGAGGCGGCACCACCACGTCTGCGGTCGTCCCGCGCAAGACCGAGAAGTGGCTCGCCGAGGACGGTTCCGGACGGTCGGTGACCACGACCCAGCCGGCGACTTTCGAGTCGGAGGACGACCGGCATTGGTGGTCGCGTCTCGGCGAGGACGACGACCGTACCGTCCAGACGTGGTCGGTCGGCGAGTACTACGGCACCTGGAAGCAGCCCGCTCCGACCGACCCCCGGCAGATGACGCAGTTCCTGCGCATCAACCACCCTGTCGCCAACGGACCCGCTGGCGTCTTCACCGCCGTCACCGACCTCTGCCGGGAGCAAGTCCTCACGCCACCGCAACGAGCCGCACTTCTCCGCTCGCTCGCGACCGTGCCCGGCTTGCGCGCCGCCGGATCGGTCACCGACCGCAGCGGCCGGCACGGCGAGGCGTTCCTGCTGGACTCCGCCTACAGCGGGCTGCCGACGCAGTACACCGTCATCGTGGACCCGGCCAACGGGCGGCTACTCGGCTGGGAGCAGATGCTCACCAAGGACGCAGGCCGTCTCAACGTGCGCATCCCCGCGGTGTTGACCTACGAGACCCTCACCCGGAGCGAGTACACCAGCACAGACGGAGAGTGACCGCAGTCGTCGGCCGAGCGACTCCGTCACTCCTCGTCGAAGTGATACTCCGTGTGGATCCGGACGATTTCGGTGCCTTCGACGTTGTACTCGGTCAGCGCTGTCAGGCGATCCCACACCGGCGGACGGCTGGTGAGGGCGTTCTCGCCGACGTACAACGTGGTCAAGCCAGGGATCTCCGCGAGGCTGTCGGGGAGAGTGGTCAGCCGGTTGCGATGAGCGTTGAGCATCCGGAGGGCGCGGAGATTCCCCACCGTGTCGGGTAAGACGGTCAGCCGGTTGCCCTGGAGCCACAGCTCCGTGAGCGCCTCCAGACGGCCGATGGAGCCCGGCAGCGTGGTGAGTTCGTTGTGACCGAGCCCGAGAACGGTCAGGCCGCTCAGGTCTCCGATCTCCTCCGGTACCTCGGTGAGCCCACAGCCGGGCAGGTAGAGGTGCGTGAGGCCGCTCAGCGCCCCGCGCCCCGTGAGGTCGGCGAGAGGGTTGCCGTCCATTCCGAGCGACCGGAGCGCGGGCAGCTTCGCCAACACCGGGGGCACCGACGTGAACCGGTTCTCCGGCAACGTGAGGGTGCGCAGAGCGCTCAGCCCCGTCATCGTGTCGGGCAACGCGTCGAGCAGGTTCTGACCGGCGTAGAACTCTCGGAGCGCCGTCAGGTCGCCGATCCGCTCCGGAAGCGTCTCGATGCGGTTCTCGGCCAGGCCGAACTCGGTGAGACCGGTCAGCTCGCCGATGGTCTCGGGCAGCGCGGTGAGCCGGTTGTCGCCGAGGTAGAGCGCGGTGAGACCGGTCAGCCTGCCGATCGTCTCCGGGACGACGGTCAGCTGGTTGCCGTTGAGCCCCAGAGCGGTCAGCGACGTCAGATCACCGAACCGGTCGGGCAGCGACGTGAGCTGGTTGCCGGCCAGGTGGAGCACTTCGAGTGCGGCGAGATCACCGAAGGAGGGCGGCAGTGCGGTCAACCGGTTGCCGTCCAGGTCAAGCGTCCGCAGCCGGGTGAGCGCACCGATGCTCGCGGGCAGCGTCGACAGCTCGTTGTCGCACAGCACCAGCTCGGTGAGTTCGGTGAGGCCGAAAAGGCTGTCCGGTAACTCGCGCAGGCCGAGGTTCGACAGGTTGAGCCGGGTGCGGCCTTCCGCTGCGGCTACGGCGATGCGCTCTTCTGCGCTCGAAGCCATCTGGACGACTCCATTCGCGACAACCGATTGCGGCGGAGACTACCGCCCGCCTTCGGCGCCCGTTGACCGCGTCGGTGTGCTCGCGGATGAGAGGGTCGGGCTACAGAGTTGCAGATAGCCATCAGTGGGAGGCCAGCATGGCGGGGCGGTTCGTGTACTGGATGAACGTCTCCCTCGACCTGAAGATCGAGCACGCCCCGGGCGAGGAGGGCGGCGGGAGCTGGATGCGCATCGGGGAGGCGTTGCATCAGGAGTTCAACGATCGGGCGCGAGCCCTGTCGGTGTTCGTCGAGGGGCGCACGATCTACGAGACGATGGAGGCGTTCTGGCCGGGAGCGCGCGAGGACGGTTCGCTGCCGGACTTCCTCCGCGAGTACGGCGAGATCTGGACGTCGAAGCCCAAGGTGCTGGTGTCACGCAGCCGCACCAGCGCGGAACACAACACTCGCATCATCGGCCGGGACGACAACGCGATCGACCAACTCACGAAACTACGCGCGCAGACCGACGGCGACATCGGAGTCGGCGGTGCCACTCTCGCCACGCAACTGCTCCGGGCGGGGCTACTCGACGAACTGCTGCTCTTCACCCACCCCGTGATCCTCGGCGCGGGCCGTCCGCTCTTCGACGCACACGACGAGCCGATCGAGCTCGACCTGCTGGAGCAGATGTCGTTCGATCAGGGCGTCACGATGCATCGATACGCCGTCCGAGGCGCCCACGCCTAGAGGACGTACCGGACGAGACATGAGGCGTCTGGTTCAGGGCCTCGGGCAGGGAATCCCCGATGGGGCGATCCGCTGTGCTGTTGGCGCACTCGCTACCTACCGTCCCGGACTGGGGCACGGCTGCTGTTCACCGACGCGCGGCTGGCTGATCTACCCAAGCTGGACCGGTTCGCCGTTGGCCTGTACGAGCCGTGGTTCCTGGTCGGGGGTTTGCTGTTCCTCGCCGCCATGCTCGTCTCGGCCAGCCGCGCTCGTCAGGGAATGCGAGCGACCGCCCCGTAGCAGGACACCTGGGACGGATCCGGCCTCTCGCTGCGGTCGTCTTTCCACTCCGAGACCACGCTGATGCCCGGCTCGACGAGCTCGAGCCCAGTGAAGAAGCGTTCGAACTCGGCTTTGTTCCGCAGTTGGGCCTCGTTGGCCTGCGCTTGTTTGACCGACTCGGGCACCGCCTCGGGGGGCAGGTGGTCCCAGGTGGCGTGGCTGATCGCCAGGTACGAGCCGGCGGGCAGCGCGTCGATGAGCATCCGCACGATCTGGTACGGGTCGTCGGCGTCGCGGAAGAAGTGCAGGACCGCGACGAGGGTCAGCGCAACCGGCTCACGCAGGTCGAGCGTCTGCTTGACTTCGTCGGAGCCGAGGATGGCGTCCGGGTGGTGCAGGTCAGCGTCGAGGTAGGCGACCTTGCCCTGCGGTGTGGCGCTGTTCATCAGCGCGCGGGCGTGCGTGAGCACCAGTGGGTCGTTGTCGACGTACACGACCCGGCTCTCCGGGGCGATCTCCTGCACGACCTCGTGCAGGTTCGGCGACGTGGGGATGCCGGTGCCGACGTCGAGGAACTGCCGGATCCCCGCTTCCCGCGCGAGGTAGGCGACGGCGCGCCGCATGAAGGCCCGATTCTCGATCGCCCAGGTGCGCACTGCGGGAAACGCCGCGGCGATCGCATCGCCGGATGCCCGGTCAGCGGCGAAGTTGTCCTTGCCGCCCAACCAGTAGTCGTAGCGGCGCGCCGCGTGCGGGGTCGACGAATCGATCTGCGTGTCGGACACGTACTGCTCCTCACTGCGGCCAACCATGGCGCGCTCATCGTACTGACGCCCTCACCCGCCCACCCCCCGATGTGGACACGCGCCCGAACATAATGATTTGAGATCTCGTACTTCAAAAACGAGAAGTCGACCGATAAGGTCCGGACGGAGCACGACCAAGCGACCGAGGAGGTCCCGTGGCGTTCGTCCGACCCGACCAACTGCGGATCGGCTATCTGCTGCCCACGCGCGACCGGCTAGCGGCCGGCGACAGCGCGCTCGGCCCGGTGATAGCCGGTGCGCGTCGTGCCGAAGCGCTGGGGTTCGACTCGGTGTGGGTCGGCGACAGCCCTCTGACGCGGCCTCGAGCCGACCCGCTGCTGGTCCTCGCCGCTGTCGCCGCGGTCACCACTCAAGTCACTCTCGGCACCGCAGTGTTGCTGGCGGCGCTGCGCCATCCGATCCTGCTCGCCCACCAACTTGCCACGCTGGACCGGATCGCCGACGGCCGACTCGTCGTCGGCATGGGGGCGGGCTTCCCCCATCCGGTCACCGAGGCCCAGTTCGCCACGCTCGGGGTTGGGTTCGCCCATCGGAGTGCCCGCCTCGACGAATCGATCGACGCCATCCGGCTGCTGTGGGCAGGCGGCCCGGCCTCGTTCGCGGGTACCCACGTCCGCTTCCAGGACGTGACCCTCGGACCGACGCCGGCACAGGTCGGCGGCCCCCCGATCTGGATGGCCGGCGGCGGATCGGCCCTACGTCGGGTCGCCCGCCAGGCCGACGGCTGGTTGCCCTACCCGCCGACGTGGACCGCGTACACCGAAGAGTGGGCCGCCCTCCAACAGTCCGCGGCGGACCACGACCGACCCGACGCGCTCACGCCCGCCTTCTACGCGACGGTGTGCCTCGACGAGGACCCCGAGCGGGGCAGGCAGCGTGCCCGGGCCAGCATTCAGCGCTACTACAACGCGCCGTTGGAGTACATCGAAGCGCGGCAGGCGGTGTTCGTGGGCACCGCCGCCGGGTGCGCCGCCTGGCTGGGCCGGTACGCGACGGCCGGCGCCCGTCACGTCGTCGTCCGGTTCGCGGTGGAGAACCAATCGGAGGCCGTGGAGGAGTTCGCCCAGGAGGTGTTTCCGCTGCTGGCGACCCTCAACCCGCACCTCCCGCCGTCTCACGGCGGGCGAATTGAGGCTCCACGACCGGGCGAGGTGCGTTGAGGAAGTCGAGTTCTTCCGGGACGCCGATCAGCGCGCGGCGTTCGGGCTGGTCACGGTAGGTCTGCAACGCGTGGGCCAAGAACTGCGGGTCATGGCGCGAAGCGTCGCACATTCCGTGGGCCCAGGATCCGCTCCTGGGACGAGACGACCAATAAAGGGGGTGCCATTAATTAATCTCCCCGAGGGGTTGACACTATTCGGGAATTGCTATCTGGAATATTGCTATGTGCGAATAGCGAGCAAATATGGGTAAGGTTCCGGCCATCGCATTCCGCATTCCTGCCTTGGAGGAACTGTGCCTTTTTTGGTCACCGGAGCGACCGGTCGGGTCGGTCGTTGCGTCGTTGATCAGCTGCTCGCCGCCGGCGCCGAAGTCCGGGCGTTGACGCGACACCCGGAGCGCGCAGGGCTGCCGTCGGGCGTCCAGGTCGTCGGGGGCGACCTTGACCGCCCGGACGAACTCGGGGCGGCGTTCGCCGGAGTGACCCATGCCTATCTGATCGCGATGACGGCCGACCCCGAGGCGCTGGTGGCGGCCGCCCGGAAGGCCGGTGTGCGCCGGGTAGTGGTGCTCTCCTCGGCGACGGCCGCCCAGCCCGGGGACTCCTGGCATCGCGCCGTCGAGAAGGCCGTGGAGGAAGCGGGTCTGGAGTGGACGCACGTACGACCGGGCATGTTCGCCGCGAACCTGCTCGACTGGGCCGAGGTGATCCGGTCGGGCCAGCCGGTTCGTGAACCGATCGCGGCCGCGAGGCAGGCGCCGATCCATGAGGCCGACGTCGCGGCCGTTGCGGTCGCCGCGCTCCTGGACGATCGCGCGGCCGGGAGTATTCACACCATCTCGGGTCCGGAGTCGCTCACCAAGCCCGAGCAGGCCGCCGCACTCGGCGCCGCACTGGGCCGGCCGGTGCCTTTCGAGGAGATCGACCCGTCCGAGTGGCGGACCGCCGTGAGCGCCTACCTACCCGCCGAGGTGGCGGACTGGATGCTCGGCCTGTGGACTCGCGCCGCTGAGCAGCCCGACCCGGTGTCCGACACGGTCGAGCAGGTCACCGGCCGCCCCGCCCGGACGCTACGCGAGTGGGCCGACGACCACCGGGAGGCGTTCCGATGAGCACAGCGCCGGTGCTGCCGGGCCGATTGCAGGCGACTTACCTGCTGGAACAGGAGCGTTTCGCGTGGTGGGGCACGGCCGACCCGGCGCGGGAGGCGACGAGGCTCGGCCTGCCGGGCGGAACGGTCACGACGGTTGCGCTCGCGCTACCCACTGCTGACGACCGCACCGCGGTGGCCGCAGTTCCTGTGCCGGCCGTGCTGGTGCCGCCCGAGCCGGCCCTGCGGGCCCTGGCCGAACTGGCTCCGGCAACGTCGGCCGCACCGTCGGTGACGGCATGGGCGGCGCTGGCGGCGTCCTTCGTCGAGGGCCGGCGCCCGGCCGACACGCTGGTCGAGCGATTGCCGACCGCGAGCCACGCCGGGATTGGCCTGGATGGCGCCACGATCTGGTCGGCCCGGGCCACCGTCGAGGCGATAGCTCGCCTGGTAGCACCCACCGCGGACGAGACGCCGATGGCGGGCCTCCTCCGTCCTTATCAGCGAGCGGGAGTCGCGTGGCTGCTGGCGTCGGAAGCTCAGGGCGGTGGTGTCCTCGCCGACGAGATGGGACTCGGGAAGACCGTGCAGGCGATCTCGGTACTCGCCGCCCGTACCGGTCCTCGGCCGCACCTGGTGGTCTGCCCGACGTCGGTTCTCGGGAACTGGAGCCGGGAGATCGCGCGCTTCGCCCCCGGCCTTTCGGTTCGGAGTTACGTCGGCCCAGATCGGACCCGAGTCGTCCTGGACGCTCCGGGCACCGTCCTGACCAGCTACGGCATCCTGCGAGCCGACAACGCATTGCGCGCCACCGCGTGGGACGTCGTCATCCTCGACGAGGCGCAACAGATCAAGAACCCCGACGCCCGCGCCGCGAAAGCGGCGCGCGCTTTGAACGCTCGCCTACGCGTGGCGATGACCGGCACTCCGGTGGAGAACCGGCTCGACGATCTCTGGTCTCTGCTGACGTTCACCAATCCCGGGCTGCTCGGCGAGCGCGCGCGCTTCCGGCGGCGGTTCGCCACCGCGGTCGAGGAGCACCGATCTGCGGCCGCGGCGACACGACTGCACGAGATCGTCGGCCCGCACATCCTGCGCCGACGCAAGGCCGACGTCGCGCCGGAGCTACCGGAGAAGATCGAGACCAGCGTCGTCTGCACGATGACCGAGGAACAGCAGACGCTCTACCGGGCGGGTGTCGACGACGCGTTCGCCGCCGGACTGGGCGCAGGGGCAGGCCGACGCGGCCGCGTGCTCGCACTGATCGGTCGACTCAAGCAGATCTGCAACCATCCCGAACAGGTTCAGCCGACCGGAGGTCCGCTCGGTGGACGCTCCGGCAAGCTCGACCGGGTCACCGAGATCCTCGCCGAGCTGGTGGACAACGGTGACCGAGCGCTGGTCTTCACCCAGTACCGAGCGACCGGTGATCTCCTGACCCGGCATCTCCGGGAGCAGGTCACCGGCGGCCCGGTGCCGTTTCTGCACGGTCAGCTGTCGGGATCGGCCCGCGAGGCGATGGCCCAGTATTTCAGTGAGGCTCCGGACGGGCCGCCGATCCTGGTCCTGAGCTTGCGGGCGGCAGGTTTCGGACTCAACCTCACGCGGGCCACGCACGTCGTCCACTACGACCGGTGGTGGAACCCTGCGGTGGAGGCGCAGGCCAGCGACCGTGCGCACCGAATCGGTCAGACCCGGACGGTCACCGTGCACACCCTGGTCACCGAAGGCTCTATCGAAGAGGCCATCGACGCGCTGCACGCCGGCAAGCGAGAACTCGCCGGAGCGATCACCGGCGATCGGGCAGCACTCGACACCGACCTGGCCCGGCTGCCGGACGACGAGCTGCGTTCCCTGCTCACCGGCGGAACCCCGTGGTGACCGACGAGTTCGCCGATTCCGCGTGGGGACGCGACTGGATCCGGCTGGCACAGCCGGTGCGGATCGCCCGGGTCAACCCGCTCATTCCCCGTGCGCGATCACTCGCGCGCCGACACCAGGTGACCGAGGTCGTCGTCGCTCCCGGCCTCGCGACCGCCGACGTCGAAGCGCACGCGGTCCGGATCACCGTTCCGCTCTGGACCACCCAGCAGCGCGACGCGGTCGGCATGGTCGTGGCCGCAGAGCACGACGACCTCCCCGACGCCGTGCACAGGGACCTCGTCGAGGCCCGGCTGGCGCCGCTGGTCGACGTCGAGACGACCTGCACGTGCGTCGGGCGCACTCGGCCGTGCCTCCACGTACTGGCCTGCTTCTTCGAGCTGGCCAGAAGAGTGGACGAACGGCCGCGACTGGCCCTGTTGCTTCGCGGTCTGACGCGTCGAGAGGAGGCCGAATTGACGCGGATACCGCTCGCCCGCATCGATCCGTCGACGTTCTACGGGTAGCCGGCGTCGCCTCATCAGACGCGGAGCAGACGCACCGACAGCGGCGCGAACACCAACGTCAGGGCGGCGCACGCGAGCGCGATCCAGACGATCTCCCGCCCCGGTGCGCCGCCGCCCATCAAATCCCGCACCGCGGTGACCAAGTGGCTCACCGGGTTCACTTCGACGAAGGTGCGAAGCCATCCGGGCAGCGTGGCCGGGTCGACGAAGATGTTGCTGAACAGCGAGAGCGGGTAGAGCACCGCCTGCGTCACGCCGAGACTGGCTCCGGGCGACTTCGTCCACAGCGCCAACGTCGTCCACCCCCACGACAGGCTGACGCTGAACGCGATGACGAGCAGCACCGCGGCCACCACGCCGCCGAGGTTGCCCTCCGGGCGGAAGCCGAGCGCGAGACCCAACCCCACGACCACCGTGGAGGCGAGCGCATACCGCACGGCGTCGCTGAGCATCGCTCCGAGCAGTGGCGCGGCGGGATGGATCGACAACGTGCGGAAGCGGTCGAACGCACCACTGCCCAGATCCACGTTGAGCGCGGCGCCGGTCGTTCCAGTGGTCACCAGCAGCGTCATCACGAGGATCCCGGGCACCAGGTAGCCGATGTAGCGGTCGGTCGATCCACCGACCGCACCGCCGAACAGGTACGTGAACATCACGGTGAACACGACCGGGTGCACGACGATGTCGAAGATCTGGACCGGGGTACGCCTGATCTTCCGCAGCGCGCGCCCACCGAACACCAGGCTGGCGGCGACGACGCCGGGCCGTGGCGGACGCGGGCCGGCGACCAGCCCCGAGCCGGCCCGGCCTGCTTCGAGCGTTGTCATTCCGCCTCCCCTGTCCGGCGCGGCGTCGGGCGACCGGTCAGCGCGAAGAACACCTCGTCCAGGCTGGGCTGCCCGAGCGTGAACTCGGTGACCCCGACGTCGGTGCGCGCCAGCGTCGCCAGCGCCTCCACTGCGGACTCGACGCCGTCCGGGCCGGCGATCGGTAGCTGGGCGGTCAGAGCGACCGGATCGGCGTCCAGCGTCACGGTGCCGCCGGTCGCCCGCGTCAGAACCCGTTGGACGACCGCCCGATCGTGGGGTTCGGCCAGCCGGACGCGGACCGTGCCACCGCCGACCGACGCCTTGAGCTCATCGCTGGTGCCCTCCGCGACGAGCCGTCCCTGGTCGAGGACCGCGATCCGGTCCGCGAGCTGATCGGCCTCGTCGAGGTACTGGGTCGTCAACAGCACCGTGGTTCCCTCGGCGACGAACGCTCGGACCATCGCCCACACGTCGTGGCGGCTGCGTGGATCCAGCCCGGTGGTGGGCTCGTCCAGGAAGAGCAGATCAGGGGTGACGATGAGCCCAGCCGAGATGTCCAGCCGGCGCCGCATCCCACCCGAGTAGGTCGAGACCAGCCGGTCGGCGGCGTCGAGCAGGGAGAACGCACCGAGCAACTCGTCGGCCCGGCTCGCCGCGGCCGCGCCGGCGTGGCCGTGCAACCGCCCGAGCAGGACGAGGTTCTCCCGGCCGGTGAGGCCCTCGTCCAGAGAGGTGTACTGCCCGGTCAGGCTGATCCGGTCGCGCACCGCAGCGGCGTCGCGGACCACGTCGTAGCCGAACACCGTCGCCGTTCCGGCGTCCGGGCGGACCAGCGTGGCGAGCATGCGCAGCGTGGTCGTCTTCCCGGCGCCGTTGGGTCCCAGGAACCCGTAGACCGTACCGGCCGGAACGGCCAGGTCGACGCCGTCCACGGCCTGGGTCGTGCCGAACGTCTTCATCAGGCCGGTGGCTTCGACCGCCAGGCCGGCGGAGCGTTTCATCGGACCCAGACGTCTTCGTCGACGACGTCGCCCTGCTCCGCGCTCACGTCGCGGACCACGGCGAACGCCGCGGCAGCCTGCGGGAGGCGTGGGCCTCCGTCGAGGGCCGCGCGGAGCGTCTCGGGCGAGTCCCACCGCCACATGTCCACCCACGTCCGCTCGTCCACCCGGATGAGTCGGGTCTCGGTCGGGCCGCCGAACGTCGCCCTGATCGCCGCGAGGAGCTCGGTGCGGCGTTCGCGAACCGTGTCGGCGTCGGCGGGGTCGGCGGTGTATCGAGTTGTCCGGATCAGTGCCATGGTTCCGTCCTCGCTAGAGTTCATTTTTAGAGACCGACTCTAGTGTTAAAGTATGGCTATGCAACTCGTCAAGAGCACCGGCAAGAAGGGCGAGAAGTCGCGGCAGACCCGGCGACGGATCCTGCAGGCGGCCCACGAGCTGTTCGTCGACCAGGGGTACGGAGCCACGACGCTGCAGGGCATCGCCGAGCGAGCAGGCGTTGCCGTCCAGACGATCTATTTCGCGTTCGGCAACAAGCCGTCGTTGCTCAAGGAACTGGTCGACGTCACGATCGCCGGTGACGACGAGCCGATCCCGACGATGCAGCGCGCGTGGTTCCTCGATGCGCTCGCCGCCGAGACCGCCGACGCGCAGTTGCGGACCCACGTCCGAGGAACCTGCGAGATGCTGCAGCGAGTCGCGCCGATCATCGACGTGCTGCGCGCCGCCGGCATGCAAGATCCGAGCCTGGCCGGTCTCTGGCAACAGGACAGCGATCCGCGCCTCGAGGTCCACACCGCCGCGGCCCGCAGCCTCGTGGGAAAGCCCGGCGCGAAACCGGACGTGTCCGCTGAGCAGGCTGCCGACCTGCTCTTCGGGCTACTGAGCCCGGAGCTGTATCTCCTGTTCGTTCGCGACCGGAAGTGGGCCCCGGAGCGCTGGGAGGAGTGGGCGCACAGCACCCTGCACGCGCAGCTCTGCGGCTGGGCGAGTGGCGAGATCCAGTACCGCGACACCGGTGTCCACCCGTCCATATGATCGCCAAGTGAGCATCAAGGGCGTCTCGGGCACGGATCTGTGGGAGATGCTCTTCGCTGTCGAGAACGCGGCGCCCGTCGACGCCGCGGACGCGGTCACCCGACGGCTGGCCATCGGTCTGGGGGCGACCGCGGCCTCGTTCCTGGTCGCGGATCTGAGTGGCCGGGCGCTTGTCCGCCTGGCTCACGTGCCGTACTTCACGCCCGCCGACACGCGGCGGCAGGACGAGGAGGTCGCGACGGTTCTGCCCTTCGACGGCGGCCCGCAGGAACAGGCGTTGCGTTCCCAGCGCGTGCAGGTCGGGCCCGGCGCGAACGGTGCGTACATCGTCATGGCACCGGTGACCGAGCGGGGCGAGGTCATCGGCCTCCTGGAACTCACCCTCCCGACCGAGCCCGACGAGGCGGCCCTGAACGCGGTCAGTCTAGGCGCCCACGTCCTCGCGTACGTCGTCATCGCTGCTCGACGCCACACCGACCTGTTCGAGTGGGGCCAGCGCACCGCTCCGTTCAACCTCGCGGCCGAGATCCAGCGACGGCTGCTACCCAGTGCCTTCACCTGCGAAGCAGCCGCGTTCACTCTCTCCGCCTGGCTGGAACCGGCAGCCAGCATTGGCGGGGACACCTTCGACTACAGCCTGGCCCGCGACGTGCTGCACATGAGCGTGACCGACGCGATGGGCCACGGCGTGAACAGTGCACTGCTCGCCACGTTGGGGGTTGGCAGCCTCCGCAACAGCCGACGAGTGGGCATGGCGTTGACCGACCAAGCCGCCGCGGCGAATCAGACGCTGAAGGACAACGCTCCGGGCGGCTTCGGGTTCGCGACCGGCCTGATCGCCCAGCTGGAGCTGCCCACCGGCCTCCTGCGCATGGTGAACGCGGGGCACATCCCGCCCCTGCTCGTCCGCGGCCAGGTCGTCGAGGAGCTGATGCTTCCGATCGACCTGCCCTTCGGAATCCGCAGCGAACAGACCTACCGCGCCACCGAGCTGGCGCTGCGGCCGGGCGACCGCCTCGTCCTGCTCACCGACGGCATGCTCGAGCGTCGGGTCGCCTTCGTCGACCTCACCCACCACCTGCTCGAACTCGCCGACTCCCATCCCAGGGAAGTCGTCCGCGAGCTCGCCGACGCGGTGCTCGCCGCCGGCGGCTCGGCGCTCGCGGACGACGCCTCCCTGCTCGTCCTCGACTGGTACGGCGATCACGACAACCCCAGATCTGCCCGCCACGGAGCCGACCCGGAACGCGCGAGCGACCCGACGGCGTGACTAACGCGTGGCCGCGCGCCGGCGGTAGCTCCAGCCGAGCAGACCCAGCAAGACGAGTCCGGACAGGATCAGAC
>NZ_BAAAYN010000059.1 GCF_039536245.1 Cryptosporangium minutisporangium
CCGGCCGCGCCCGGCCCGGCAGGCGCGCTCAGGCCAGCGCAGGCGCCCGATCGCCCAGGGCAGGCAGATCCGCCACCCACTCCGCCACCGGCACGGCGTCGGTGTCCTGGGCCGCCCGCACCGCCACGTGCGCTCCGGCCGGCACCTCCGGCCCGGCGACCACCACGAGCGCATCCGCAGGCGCCGGCTCCGCCGACGCAGCCACGCCGTGCCGGGCCAGATCAGCCGCCGCCGCGACCGCCCGGCGCCCCGGCCGTGAACCGTCGTCGACCACCAGCGGCAATCCGCGTGCCACCGCCAGCAGCGCACCGACCCGCAGCGCCGCGCTCGCGTCGGCGTCCGTGCCCCAGCGCACCGCCACCGCCGACGGCGTGGCCGGCAACGACGCCACCGTGACCAGCTCCCCGACGACCCGATCGGCCAGCACGTGCGCCCCGGCCCGCACCACGACGACGTCCGGCTCCGATGCCTCGATCTGGACGCCGAGTTCGCGCTCGACGTCGTCGGAGAACCGGGACAGGACCGGTGCCGGAACGTCGTCCCGCCGGACCCGGGCGGCCAGTTTCTCCAGCTCCGCCAGCGAGCGGGTCATCTCCAGGAGCTCGCCGGAGAGCCCGGTCCCCACCTCCAGCGCCGGTGACTTGTACGGCAGCAGCCGCGACAGCACCACCTCGGCCGGTCGACGGGATCCGACCAGCGCACCGGCCAACTCGACGTCGCCGCTCTGCGACGCCGGCGAATCCACCACTACGAAGACCCGCGTCGCCGGAGCCTCCCCCAGAGCGGACCGCTCCGCCTCTGCGATGTCCCGCTCGATCCGCCGCCTCGAGTAGAACGCCGAGAGCAGGGGGCCGGCCATCACCGTCGTGACGATCGCCATCACGACCATCAGCGAGAACAGGGACTGGTCGAGGATCCCCAGCTGCAGACCGACGGTCAGGATCACGATCTCGGTCAGGCCGCGAGTGTTCATCAGCGTGGCCAGCGCGAACGACTGTCGGGACGGCACCTTCTGGAGCTTCGCCCCGAGGTACGCGCCGACGAACTTCCCGAAGATCGCCACCAGCAGGATCAGCGCCAGCTCACCGAGCCCGGACAGCCCGACGTTGCGCAGGTCCACCTTGATGCCGGAGGTGAAGAAGAACACCGGCAGCAGCAACAGGACGCTGACCTGCTCGAGCTTCTCCAGGATGTCCTGCCGCAGCGCCTCGCCGCCCTCCCGCGGCATCACCGCTCCGAAGAGGAACGCGCCGAAGATCACGTGCACGCCGAGCCACTCCGCGGCGTACGCCGACAGGAACAGTCCGACCAGGACGACGCCGAGTAGAGCCGGGGTCAACCGACCGGTGCGGGTGTGCTGCGGCAGCAGACGACGCAGCAGCGGACGCACGGCGAAGAACATCAGCGCGACGTAGGGCAGGGTCAGCAGCACGTGCCACTGCGCCTCCCCCGATGCCCCCGCCACCGTGACGACAACGGCGAGCAACGACCACGCGATGACGTCGTCGACCGCTGCGCTGGCCAACGCGAGGCCGCCCAGCCGGGTGCGGTGCATCCCGCGGTCGGTGAGGATCCGGGCCAGCACCGGGAACGCGGTGATCGACATCGCGGCGCCGAGGAACAGCACGAACGGCAACCGGTCGTCCTCGGCGACTCCGTGCCGCGTGGCCAGCCAGAACGCCAGCGTGATGCCGAGCGCGCACGGCAGGATGATCGACCCGATCGAGACGCTCACCGCGATCCGCTCGCGCCCCCGGATCAGCTTGTGGTCCAGCTCGTAACCCACGATGAACATGAAGAGCACCAAACCGACGTTGGCCAGTGCCGAGAGCGGAATCCGGATGTCGAGGGGGACCAGTACGGTCGAGAGGTGGGGCCCGATGATCGTCGGACCGAGCGCGATACCGGCGATGATCTCGCCCACGACGGGCGGTTGGCCGGCTTTCTTGGCCACCCACCCGCCTAACCGGGCAAGCACCAGGATCAAGGCCAGGCTCAACATCAACAGGCCGACGTCGTGCGCGCTCACCTGGGGTAGCTCCCATCCGTGTCCGGTACCCGACCTTGGTAGCGGGCTCCGGCCGGTAGTTTCACACCGCTGGCTGACCGATGTGAGGGTCCGTCGGGAACAGGACTGTTGAAGGAGAGGCACGTGGAGGGCATCGCCGACTACGAGTTCGTCCGTTCGCTGGGCGACGGGAACCACGGTGAGTTCTTCCTCGCCAAGACCCCGGCCCGGTTACCGGTCGAGGCTGAGCTGGTGGCGGTGAAAGTGCTGTCCGGTTCGACCACCCAAGAGGTGTTCCGGCGCGCGACCAGGGAGCTGGCGGCGTTCGCGGCCGTACGGTCGGAGCACCTGGTCACGCTGTACGACGCGGGTCAGCAGGGTGGGGTCTTCTACTACTCGATGGAGTACCTGCCGGACGGTTCGCTGGCCGAGCCGGCATACCTCCTCGACGAGTCCGCGACGCTCCGGGCGGTCGCGCACGCGGCCCGCGCCGCCCACGCCCTGCACGAGGCCGGCATCGTCCACCGGGACATCAAGCCGGGCAACGTCCTGCTGCACCCGAACGGCGGCAAGCTCTCCGACCTGGGCCTCTCGCAGGTGCTCGCGCCCGGCATGACGCTGACCGGGATGGGTTCGCTCGGCTCGATCGAGTTCGTCGACCCGGACGTCCTGCACGGCGAACCGCCGTCCCGCGCCAGCGACGTGTACTCGCTCGGCGTCACGCTGCACTACGCGCTGACCCAGCAGGGCCTCCACGGCGAGCTGCCCGACCACGATCCGGTGCTGGCGCTGCGCAAGGTCCTGTCGTCGCCGCCCACCATCGCTCCGGGCCTGGACGACACGCTCGCCGAGATCGTCCGGTGGACGATCGCCCCCGACCGCACGGAACGGCCCGCGACGGCCCTCGCCGTTGCCGAGCGCCTCGAATCACTGGTTACTGCCTAGCTGATTACGCCGCCCGGCGAACCACCGCACGAATGCCCGCTCCTGCAGCGGTGGTTCCCGACGCGCTCCTCGCCCCCGTCTCTGCCTGGCCCCGATCTCGGGGTTGCCGGCCGTAGGGGCGGGTCAGCCCCCAGTACGACTGAACACGGGCCGGACGCGTACCGACGCGTCCGGCCCAGTACCGCTCGCGCAGCGCCCAAGCCGACCTGGCCGCTTTTCGGGAACACCACCTCACCAACGCCGCTCACAGGTGGTCTTCCCGAAAAGCGGCCACAGCAGCGCCGCTCACAGGTGGTCTTCCCGAAAATGCGCCCGCGGCGAGCGCCGGCGGGGTGTCAGCTCTCGGCGAGTAGGTCGGCCATTTCGCGGACGTACGCCGCGCTCACGCCGTCCGTCACGCCGATCTGCGAATTGGTGCGACCGGCTACCCACACCGTGAGCGTCTGTCCGCTCGGATCCAGGTCGATGCAGAGTCGACAGCTCGGCGTGGTCCGGGCCTCCGGCGGGAGCAACCGCACCACGTGCACCCCGAGGCCGCCCCCGACCGCGGTGATGAACTCGGCGTCCACACCGCCCAGCCGGTCGTCCAGCACGGCGACCACCCGCGGCAGCGACACCAGTTGACGGGCTCGCGGATCCGCAGCGGCGGCCCGCCGCACCTCGACCAGGCGACGCAGCCGCGCGGTCAGGTCGAGTGCGCCGTCCCGGGTCGTGGCCAGATGCGGGCCGGTCAGCGGCGGCGTCGCCGGCCGGGCGTGCGGCAGCGACGAGACCCACGTCCAGCGCTCGTCGTCGGTCGGACCGGCGGACACCGCGATGCACAGGTCCCGCGCGTCGTGCAGCACCGCGGCCTGGGTGAGCAACCACCGCACCAGCGGCACGGCGGCGGGCAACGGCCCGCGGATCGCGATGCCGCCGGCGTTCCCGACCGGCACCGCGATCGGCACCGGCGGACGCCGGGCCAGCCAGCCGATCCGGGTCACCAGCGCCTGGGGGTGCTGCGGACCGCGCACCGCACCGGCCAGCCGGTCGCGCGCGACCCGGTCGAGGGTCACTGGGTCGGGCGGCGGCGCGTTCGGTGCCAGCCGGGCCAGGTGCCGTGCCGAGCGGACCTCCATCAACGCCGGCCCTGCGGTGACCAGGTCGCCGGGCGTCAGCTGGCGGACGCCGCGCAGCGGCTCGCCGTTCACCTGGGTGTCGGCGTCCCCGGCGACCTGGACGGTCCATCCGGTGACCGTGACGCCCAGGCTGACCCGACCGATCGTCACCGAGCGTTCGCCGTCCGGAAGCGGTATCAACCGTCCGGCGTCCGGGCCGCCCACCACCGCGAGGTAGAGGCGGCTGTCCTGGGCCCGGTCGGGCGTCGAGGCGCCGGTCGGCAGCGGGGCCCCCGCCGGGTACTGCGACGAGTACGTCCGGTAGCCGCCGCCGGACGTCGGCGCCGGACCGGCCGATCCGGACGGACCAGAGGCCGGTGTCGGGCGTGCGGAGTACGCGGGCGGCGGCGCGCCGGGGCGCGAGTACGCCTTGCCGCCGCGCTCGGGCGGCAGATCGTGCAGCGGAGGCATGCCGAACGGGGTGTCGTCGGGCAGCGTGAACCCCGGCGGCGCGGCCGGGTCGGAGCTCACCGCGGCTTTGGGTTCCTCGACGTCCGCGCTCTCCGGGGCGTCCACCGGCGGTTCGACCCGGGCCGGCGGGTCGGCGGGCAACGGCGGTTCGGCACCGCCGACCGGACCCGACGGCGGGGGCGGCGGCTTCCGGTCGAGCGGACGGCGAGCCGCGCGGGGCGGTTCCGGCGCCGAGTCCGCGACGACCGCCGCGCCCTGGTTCGCCGGGTTCGCCCAGGCTTGCTCCTGACGCGCCTCGGCGCCGCTCGGGGTCTTCCGCTCCAGTCGCCTGGCCGGCTTCTGGACCACAGTGGTCTCACCGGTCTCGACGGCCGAGCGCAGCGCGTCGACGAACTCCTTGCAGGTCGCGAACCGTTCCTGGGGCGTCTTGGCCATCGCCTTGGCCAGCACGCGGTCCACCGCGGCGGGCAGCGACGGCTGCAGCGCGCTGGCGGACGGCGGGGGAGCGGTCAGGTGCGCGGTGATCACCGCCACCTGGTTATCGCGCTGGAACGGCAGCTGGCCGGTGAGCGTCTCGAACGCCATGCAGCCGAGGGAGTACTGGTCGCAACGACCGTCGGTGACCGCGTCCTGCAGCTGCTCCGGCGCGATGTAGGCGACCGTGCCGAGAACCTGCCCGGTCATCGTGATGTCCTGGTCGTGGGACTGCCAGCTCTTGCTCAGCCCGAAGTCCACCAGGTACGCGTGCTCGGGCCCGCCGTGCGGACCGCCCGGCTGGGTGTCCGACGACCCCGGCCGCTCCACCAGGACGTTGCTCGGCTTGACGTCCCGGTGTGTCATCTGCAGGCGGTGGGCGGCGTCCAGCGCGTCGGCGACCTGGTCGAGCAGGCGAACCGCGCGCCGTGGTTCGAGTACCTGCTCGTGGTCGAGGATCGCGGCGAGGTCGGCGCCGGGGATGTACTCCATCGCCAGGTAGAGCTGCTTGTCGACCTCGTCGGCCGTGTAGACGGTGACGATGTGCGGGTGTCGCAGCCGGGCCGCGGACAGTGCCTCTCGGAGGAAACGGCGCCGGAACGCCTGATCGGCGACCAGGTGCGGGCGGAGCACCTTGACCGCGTCGTCCCGATCGAGCAGCCGGTGCCGGCACAGGTAGACCTCGCCCATGCCGCCGACGGCGAGGCGCTTGCGCACCTCGTACGTCGCGAGCCGGGATCCTGGGCTGAGCACGCCTCAAGGTTGTCATGCGATGCCACGTCCCGGCGAACACACCCGTAACCGGTTCCGTAAGCCCGTCCTGGCAAGTCTCGCTCTCGCGTGGCCTGCACGTCGGCAGCGGTGGAGATTTGTCGTACTACGTGACCCGGTCTGCGGACAAAGCTCGCCGCTGGCGGTCGACCTCCGGCGGGTCGTCGTGTGGCCGGGATCCCGTCGGCGTCGGACCGGACGCGGAGCGTCGCTGTCGCGCTGTCGGGGGTTGGCCGTACAGTGACCGACGATTCGCCCCCGACCCGACCGACCCGATCCCCGCACGGACGGTAGTCCCCTAGTGTCGTGAGTCAGAAGTTCGTCGCCGAGAAGTAGAAGGCAGATGGCTGGTGAAGCCGGGCGCCGGGCGGTGACGAATTAACGCGTCAAGACACTAGTCGGCGCTGCACCGTCCGCGCGCTGAGTGTTGAGAGCGTGTGGTGTTCCGTCGTCTGCTGGCCGCCGTGGCCGTATCCCTGTTGCTGATCGGGCTGTCGTCCTGCCGGTCCGACCCGACCGTCGCGGCCTACGTGGGTGACGACGAGATCACGCTCGATCAGATCGATCGTTACTACGCGAAGGCGACGTCCGATCCCGTATCGGCGGCGGAGGTGCAGCAGGATCCCGCCTCGGTCAAGCCGAAGTTGGTGAGCATGCTCGTGTTCATCGAACTGCTTCGGGACGCGGCCGAGACCGCTGGCGTGCCGGTCACGGCTGGGCAGATCGCCCAGGCGAAGGCGCAGATCGAGCCGCAGCGGCAGCAGCTCACCGGTGAGCTGGCGCTGCTCCCGATCGATGTCCTGGCCGAGTTCCAGGCGCACCGGGTGCTGCTCAGCCAGTGGGCGTCGGCCGGGAACGTCGATCAGCAGACCGCGGGCCAGAAGTACACCGAGGCACTCCGCGCCAGCGAGCGGGCCAACCCGGTCACCGTCAACCCGCGCTTCGGAACGTTCGACCTCGAGAAGGCGCCGCAGATGGGCAACGCCGACATCGCGGTGAAGCCGGCGCCGACCGCGGCGGACCAGTCCTGACGTGGCCGTTCGTCTCGTCGTCCTGGTCACGTCGCCGCGTCTGCCTGCCGGCTTACTGACCGCCGACGCGTGGGACGCGGTGCGCTCGCACCCGGTGTTCGTCGCGGGGCCGACGCCGCTCGCCGATGCCGTCCGTGCGGCGGGCGTCCCGGTCGTCGAGGTCGGTGACGATCCCGAGTCGGCGCTCACCCAACTGCGAGCCGCCGCCGCTGCTCCCGAAACCGGCGAGGCCGCGGTGTGGTTGGCGGGGCCGACCGATACCGCCGACCACGGCGTCCCGGCCTTGCTGGCAGCCCAACTCGCCACCGATCCGACGCTCGACTACCAGGTCGAGATCCTCTACGGCTCGTGGGATCCGCCCGGCGCCCGGCTGCTCGACGTCGCTTCGGTCATGGATCGGCTGCGGTCGCCGGGCGGCTGCCCCTGGGACGCCGAGCAGACCCACGACTCGCTCCGCCCTTACCTGCTCGAAGAGGCGTACGAGGCCTACGACGCGCTGCTCGACGGCGACCTCGACGCGCTGCGGGAGGAACTCGGCGACGTGCTGCTGCAGGTCGCGTTCCACGCCCGGGTCGCCAGCGAGGACCCCGACGAGGGCTTCGACATCGACGACGTCGCGGGCGACCTGGTCGCGAAGCTGGTTCGGCGGCACCCGCACGTCTTCGCCGACCGTACGGTCACCGGAGCGGACGAAGTCCACACGAACTGGGAAGCGATCAAGAAGGCGGAGAAGAAGCGCGACTCGGCGCTGGACGGGGTGGCACAGTCGCAGCCGGCTCTCTCGCTCGCGGCGAAGTACCTGTCCCGGACCCGCCGGGCCGGGGTGGCGGTGTCGCCACCGGCCCTCCCGCCGTCGCTGGTTGCTCCGACGTCCGAGCACGAGTTGGGAGCGCTGCTGTTCGCGCTGGTCGCGGCCGGTGACGCCCAGGGTCTGGACGCCGAGGCGGCGCTGCGTGCGGCGGCCCGCCGATTCGCCGACGACGTGCGGAGCGCGGAAGCCCGGACCAGCGCGTCCCGAGACTGAACCCGGAAGCCGGGGCCGGTCAACCCCCTCCAGGTGACCGACCCCGGCGATGACCACCGTGGCCTGGGCTGTTCGTTCCGCCGAAGGCCAGTGGTGGTCGGCGTCCCGAAGCCGCGGCGACGTTGACGCGGGGGACGGCGTGTGCCGCCGGGCGACGCTGCCCGGTTCGTCAGCGGCCCCGGGCCGGTTGGCGGACCGGGATTGCTGGGAGGCACTCCGGGGCCGCTGACTTCTCCAACGGTGCGATCCGTCGGTGGCGCGCGCGGTGCATCCGGGGTGCGGCTGGGTTGCGGCCCCACGTCGCCGAAAAGCGAAACGGCGGCCCGTCGGCGCGAGGGGCGCCGGCGGACCGCCGTTGGTTCGTGGGGCTACCGCGAGGGTCAGCGGGTGCCGTAGGTGGCGGCTAGTCCGCGGTAGTCGCCCAGGCCCAGCGTCCGCTTGCCGACCGAGCAAGCCGACAGCGCCGGGGTCATGACCGCGCTGGCGTTGGCGGACTGGCTGACGTGGTTGAGGCCCAGCGAGTGACCACGCTCGTGGAGGACGACCGACTGCAGGTCGTAGGCGTTGTTGCAGTTCTTGGTCGTGGTGAAGAACTTGTACTGGGT
>NZ_BAAAYN010000060.1:0-1440 GCF_039536245.1 Cryptosporangium minutisporangium
CGTGGCCGGAGCCGCGGCCCTGGTGCTCGGGGTCACGACGATCATCGGCGCGGTCGCGCTGAACCCCGGCGCCGACCAATCGGTCGCCGGGACGACGACGGTCGGTGACGAGTCCGGACGCGACACCGGCGCCCCGACGAGCCCCCGGGTGGACGGCTCGGCCGCGACCGGCACCCCGACCGACGGCGCCACCCCGACCGGATCGCCTACCGGAACGCCGCAGCCCTCGGCGTCCCCCAGCAAGAAGAAACCCGCCGCGACCGAAAGCTCGACGCCGGGGTCCACCCCGGCGAAGAACCCGTACACCGCGGCTGAGGTCTGCGGCAGCGGCTACCGCGTCGTCGACTCGGCGTCGCTCAAGAAGTCGAGCGGGACCGTCGCCGGCACGGTCTACCTGCTGTTCTCCAAGAGCAGCGGCCGCAACTGCGTGGTCACGCTGAAGCGCACGTCGATCGGGAAGAAGACGTCCGCGACCGCGTACCTGCAGGTCAAGGGGAAGACCAAGGTCGCCGAGACCGGGAAGTTCGCGTACTACGCCGGTCCGATCCGCGCGGCCGCGGCGGCCACCTGCGTGAAGTGGGGCGGTTCGGCGGGCGGCGTCCGGTACGACAGCCCCTACGAGCACTGCGGCTGACCTGCCGGCACGTCGTCGAGCGCGGCCCTGGCCACCGCCGACGCTCCGGCCGCGGTGAGCGTCCGGGCGCGCTCCTCCAGCGCGGTCACGGTCTCGGCGCCGAGCCGGTCGGCGAGCTGCGCCCGCTCCCGTGCGTCCCGCTCGGACTCGGCGCCGGTGAGCCGGGACGCGGACGCCGCCCCGTCCGCGGCCGGCCGCTGCAGCGAGGCGTCGGCGACCCGGCGGATCTCGGCCAGGAGCCGGGCGACGTTCCGGATCGTCGTCCAGAGCTGGGTGGCGTTGCCGGTGCGGTTCCAGTAGTCCAGCAGTGCCCGGTAGCCGCGTACCGCCGCGTCCAGGTCGCCGGTCGACTCCCACACCGACGCCTGCCCGACCAGAGCCACGCCCTCGACGAACCCGGCGCCGCACCCTCGGGCGAGCACGATCGCCGACGCGTAGGCGGTGTCGGCCGCCGCGGGGTCGTCCGCCGCCAGCGCCTCCCCCTCGGCGTACCGGGCGAACGCGCGGTGCGCGGTGCAGGGGCGGGCACGCTCGGCGTCCAGCGCGCGTCGGACGAGTTCGACGGCGCCGGTCCGGTCGCCGCCGTACGCCGCGGCCAACGCGGCGCTCGCGAGGTAGACGCACGGCTGCTCCGCGACCGCGGCCGCGTCCGTCCAGAGCCGACGGGCCTCGTCGAACCGCCCGGCGAACAGCGAGACCGCGGCCGCCCCGCCCCAGCAGCGCCGCCGCGCCTCCGGGTCGCTCGGTGGGTCGAGCGCGGCCAGCGCGGCGGGCCGGGACCGGGCGGCCCGCGGGAGGGCGCCGGC
>NZ_BAAAYN010000060.1:1516-2644 GCF_039536245.1 Cryptosporangium minutisporangium
CGGCGGCCGCGCGCGGGTGCTCCCGCAGTCCCGGCTCGTCGGCGAGCTCGACCGACCAGTTCCACAGCTCCTCGAGGTCGCGGTAGATCGCCGCTTCGTCCAGCGCGAGCGTCACGTCGACGATCAGGTCGAGGTCATCGCGTGCGCGGGCGAGGTCGCGGGCGGCGCGGAGGTTGGCCAGCTCGGCCCGGAGCCGGCGGTCCCACGGCGTCTCGTCCGGCCCGTTGAGCCCGGCGCCGAGCGACCGTGCGGTCTCCCGGGCCCAGGCCAGGAACGCCCGCTCGGCCGCGTCCCGCTCGCCGCGCGCGGCGGCGTCCTCCAGCGCGAACGCGCGCACGGTCTCCAGCATCCGGTAGCGGGCGTCGCCGTCGCGGCGCTCCGGGAGGACGAACGACGCGTCGACCAACCGGCTCAGTGGGACGAGCGGGTCGGTGCCGGGTGCGGCTTCGGCCGCCAGTTTCTCGACGGTGCTCAGCTCGGCGCCGCCGGGGAACGTGGCGAGCGCGCGCAGCAGGGCTCGCTCGGCGTCGTCGAGCAGGCGGTAGGACCAGTCGATCGTGGTGCGCAGCGTGCGGTGTCGGGCGTCGCCCTCCGGCCGGTCGGCGGAGAGCGCGTCCAGTGCCCGGCCGAGCCGGTCGCGGAGCGCGGTCGGCGGCAACACGGCGAGCTGACCGGCGGCCAGCTCGATCGCGAGCGGCAGGCCGTCGATCCGGCGGATGACCTCGACGACGGCGTCCGCGTCGCCGGTGGTCAACGCGAACGCCGGGTCGCGCCGCCGGGCGTGCTCGACGAACGCGCGGACGCCCGGCTGGTGGGCGAGCTCGCCCAGGGTGCTCGTGGACCGGGGCAGCGGCAGCGGCTGGAGCCGGACGACGTACTCGCCCGGCACGTGCAGCGTCACCCGGGAGGTCGCGAGGACACGGAGGCCGGGCGCGCGGGTGAGCAGGGCGGTCACCAGCTCCCGGCAGGCCGCGATCACGTGCTCGCAGTTGTCGAGCAGCAGGAGCAGGGGACGGTCGGCGAGCGCGTCGGCCACGGCGCGGGGCGCGGGCCCGCCGCCGATCCGGAGCCCGAGCGCGGTCGCGACCGCGTCGGTGACCCGCGCGTCCTCGGTGACCTCGGCGAGCG
>NZ_BAAAYN010000060.1:2700-46948 GCF_039536245.1 Cryptosporangium minutisporangium
CCGAGTGACAGCCGGGTCTTGCCGGCGCCGCCCGGCCCGGCGACCGTGACGAGGCGTTGGGTGCGCAGGAGCCGACGGAGCTCGGCGGCGTCCCGATCCCGGCCGATCAGCGGACCGGCGGGTCGCGCGACGGTCCCCGGGCGGCGGGAGGCGTCGGACGCCGAGGCGGCGGGGGCCGGGGCCGTAGCAGCCGAGGCGGCGGGGGCCGTAGCCGCGGGCGCCCCGGCAGCGGCTGCGGGCCGGGGCGGCGCCGCCAGGGCTCCGGCCGCGATGCGCTGCTCGAGCACCGCCACCGCCGGACCCGCGTCCAAGCCGGTCTCCTCGACGATCCGCCGCCGGAACGCCGCACCGGCCGCGAGCGCGTCCCCGGCGCGTCCCTCACCCGCGAGCGCGCGGAGGAGCAGCACCGTGGTCCGCTCCCGCAGCGGCTCCTCGGCGGCGGCCGCGGTGGCGTCGGCGGTCACCGTCCCGTCGCCGGTCGCCAGCCGTGCCTCCAGCGCGTCGTCCCGGACCTGGAGGAAGACCTCGCGCAGCCCGGTCGCTTCGGCGGCGAGCGCCGGGACGTCCGCGAACTCGGCGAGCGCGTCTCCCCGCCAGAGCGCCACCGCCGCCGTGGCGGTCACGACGGCCGCCGCCGGGTCGCTGGCGAGTGCGGCCGCCGAGTGCCGGGCCGCGGCCCGCAGGCGCGCCGCGTCGACGTCGTCCGGACCGACCCGCAGCGCGTATCCCGCACCGGCGCGCTCCAGCCGTCCGGCGGCCGGACCGAGATGCCGGCGGAGCCGGGAAAGGTGGCTGTGCACGGCACGACGCCCGGTCTCCGGCGGGTCGGTCGGCCACAGCGTGTCCACCAGCGCCTCGGTGCTGACGGTCCGCCCGGCAGCCAGCGCGAGCAGCGCCAGCACCGCGCGGCGACGGTGTCCCGGCACGTCGACCGGCGCGCCGTCGACGAACAGGCGCAGCGGCCCGAGCACCTCGATCCGAACCGGAACCACTCCGCCCCCTGGCCGTTCGGCCCGTGCATCTACCCACCACTGTGCCCTATCGACCGGCCGCTCCGCAGGACGCCCACGCCCGCCCGGCCCGGGCTCGCCCAGCCGGTGTTCCTCCGGACCGGCGCCGAGCAGCCGGGGTTCCGCTGCCCGCATCCGCTCAGGCGTGCAGCGCGGCGTCCGCGAAGCTCTCGACGCCGACCCAGTCCGCATACCGCTCGACACCGAGGACATCGACCAGAACAGCGGTCTGGCTGGCGTGCGCGCGCAGCGCGCCGAGCTTACGGTCCAGCAGGCCGCCGGAGAGCTCCAACCGCACGGCGAGTTCCCCCGGCTCGCAGATCCGCGGCTCCCCGAGCGTGTAGACGCCGAAGAGGTCGGCGATGTCGCGTCCCGCGGCCCGGTCCGTGGCGGTCAGCACCGGGTGCAGCAGCCGTCCGCGCCAGCCCAGATCCCGCAGCGCACGGCGGGTCCAGAGGCCGACCGCGATGTGGTCCGGGTGGCCGGTGAACCCGTCCAGGCCGAACGTGACGACGGTGTCCGGCCGGGTCGCGGCCACTGCGCGGCGGACGGCCGCCGCGCCGGTGCTCAGCGCGACGTCGGCGCACCCGCCGTCCGCGAAGCCGAGCTGGTGGTGCTCGGCGACGCCGAGCTGCCGGAGCGCGGCGGCCAGCTCGTCGGCTCGGGACGGCGGCGGAAGGTCGGCGAAACCGGACCGGGGTGCCGGGCCGGCCAGCCCGGCCTCGCCCAGCGTGGCGGTCACCACGGCGGTGCGGCGCCCGGCCGTCTGCAGCGCGGACAGCAGCCCCGCGCTCAGGTACGACTCGTCGTCCGGATGGGCCCAGACGCAGAGCGTGGTGCCGAGCGCGGCGACGCCGTCGGCGTCCAGCGGCGACGTGGTGGAGGTCAGCGAGGTCAGCGAGGTATCCATGCCGGGAGCGTGAACCGTGCCGGTGTCACCGCGGTGTCACCGGCCGCGGCACCGCCGTGCCACCGCCGTGACACCCGAGCCCGCGACCGTCGTCGGGACCTGTTGATCGAGCCGGAAAGGCACATCATGACGACGACGACCGAGCCCGCCGCCATCGACCTGGAGCGCGTCCAGGCGTTCGCGCAGAAGGTCTCCGGCGACGGGGCACTAGCGGCCAACGCGGTCCTCGCGTACCTCGGGGACCGGCTGGGTCTGTGGCGGGCGCTGGCGGCGGTCCCACGGGCGACCAGCACCGAGCTCGCCGAGCGCACCGGGCTCGCCGAGCGGTACCTCCGCGAGTGGCTGGCCGCGCAGGCCGCCGCCGGGTATCTGGAGTACGACCCGGTCACCCGGGCGTTCACGCTGCCCGCCGAGTACGCCGCGGTGCTGGCGGACGACGACTCGCCGGCCGCGCTGGCCGGGGTGTTCGAGTTCATCGCCGCCGCCTGGGCGTCGTCCGACCGGCTCGCCCACGCCTTCGCCACCGGCGCGGGCATCGGCTGGCACGACCAGGACCCCCGGCTGACCACTGCGGTCGAGCGGAACTTCCGTCCGTTCTACACCGGCTACCTGCTGCAGGAGTGGCTGCCGGCGCTGGACGGCGTCGCCGAGCGGCTGCGGGCCGGTGCCCGGGTGCTCGACGTCGGCTGCGGGCTCGGAACCGCGACTCTGTTGCTGGCCGAGGCGTTCCCCGCCTCGGTGTTCACCGGCGTCGACGCGGACGCCGAGTCGATCCGCCGGGCGCGAGGCGCCGCTGCCCGGGCCGGTCTCGCGGAGCGGGTCACGTTCCGGGAGGCGCACGCGGGCGCATCCGACCCGGAGACGACGACCGACCCGGTCGAGGGCGAGTGGGACCTCGTCTGCTACTTCGACGCGCTGCACGATCTGGGGGACCCGGCCGGCGCACTGCGGCAGGCCCGCGCGTCGCTGGCGCCGGGCGGCGTCGTGATGGCGGTCGAGCCGTTCGCCGGTGACGCGCTGGAGGAGAACCTGAACCCGGTGGGGCTGACCTGGTACGCGTCCAGCGCGCTGGTGTGCGTCCCGAACAGCCTCGCGCAGCCGGGGGCCGCAGCACTGGGCGCCCAGGCGGGCCCGGAGCGGCTGCTCGCGACGTTCCGCGAGGCCGGCTTCACCCGGACCCGCGTCGCCGCCACCACCCCCTTCAACCTGGTGATCGAGGCGCGAGCCTGAGTCCTACGGATCGTCGGGAAGACCACTTCCCGCGAGGGGGTCTTCCCGACGATCAACCCCGGTACTACCTCTACGCGCCCGCCTCGATCGGGGCCAGGTAGCCCACGAGCGCCCGGCGCAGCTCGCCGATCAGCGCGTCCCGTTCGCTCCCCGACGCGGCGACGATCGGGCCCATCAGCGCCCGCACGATCTGCACGGCGACGGTGGCGTAGCGCGCGGCCTCCACGTCGGACAGCCGTGGCGACCGCGCCGCGAGCACGGCAGCAACCCGGCCGGTGACGGCCTCGTGCAGGGGGCGCGTGGCCGCCGCCAGCGCGGCGGGCATGTCGGTGTTGCCGAACAGCGTCTTCGCACCCGGGTTCCCGACGTTGAACGCGATCAGGGGCGCGGTCATCCGCTCGACGAGCTCCTCGAGCGGTAGCTCGACGACGTCCCGGTCGCCGAACGCGTCGGCGTGCGCGGCCCGGAGCGCCTCGACCAGCCGCTCCGACAGCGCGTGCGCGATCTCCTCCTTGTTGCGGAAGAACTGGTAGAGCGAACCGGGCGAGATGCCGGCCCTGGCGGCGATCGCGTTGGTCGACGCGGCCGCGTAGCCCACCTCGGCGAAGAGCGCGAGCGCGGCGTCCAGGATGTCGGCGATCCGCTGTTGACCACGCGCCTGGCGTCGAACCACGCGCACCCCTCCCTTGACTTTTACGAGTGGTCGCTCGTACTTTTTTACGAGCGACCACTCGTAAATCTACCCCGTCGGAGGGGCGGTTCCGCATGCCCGCAGTCGGTTCTATCCTCGTTCGCCACCGCGTCGCCGCACTGTGGACGGGCGTCGCACTCACCCTCGTGCTCGGCCTGGTGGCCGCCGGCGCGATGAACGCGTTCGTGCTGAGCCGCTGGGAGGCTCCGGGCAGCGAATCGGTCCGCGCCGAGGAGGTCCTCGCCCGCGACTTCGCCACCGGCAACGCCAACCTCATC
Source organism: Cryptosporangium minutisporangium (assembly GCF_039536245.1). Classification (NCBI taxonomy): domain Bacteria; kingdom Bacillati; phylum Actinomycetota; class Actinomycetes; order Cryptosporangiales; family Cryptosporangiaceae; genus Cryptosporangium; species Cryptosporangium minutisporangium. The sequence continues at coordinate 6,820 of NZ_BAAAYN010000060.1, forward strand.
CTGCTGGTCACGGCCCGCGACGGCACGGTCGACGATCCGGACGTCGCGGCGGCGGGCGCCGCGCTGACCAGGGAACTCGACGCGAATCCGCAGATCGGCGACGTGTGGTCGTACTGGTCCCAGGAGCGCGATCCGACGATGCGTGGCCGCGACGGGCGGCAGGCGGTGGTGCTCGCCTGGGTGACCGGGGACGCGACCACGACCCGGGAACACATCCGGGAGACGCTGCTGCCGGACTTCACCCGCACGTCCGAGGGCCGGACACCGGGTGCGATCGACGTCGCCGTGGCCGGGTCGGAGGCGGTGTCGGCGCAGGTGAGCGAGCAGGCCGCGCGTGATTTCGTGCGCGCGGAGCTGCTCATCGTGCCGCTGATGCTGCTCCTGCTCGTCGTCCTCTACCGGCGCGTCCGGCTGGCGCTGCTGACGCTCGGGATCGGACTGTTCGCGGTGATCACGACGCTCGCCGCGCTCCGGCTACTCACCGGCCTGGTCGAGATCTCGACGTTCGCCGCGAACATCACGCTGGTGATGGGCATCGGTCTCGGCGTCGACTACTCGCTGTTCCTGATCGCCCGCTTCCGCGAGGAGCTCACCGGCGGCGCCACCGTGCCGGACGCCGTCCTCACGATGCTGCGTACCGCCGGGCGCACGGTCGTCGTCAGTGGCCTGACCGTCGCCACGTCGCTCGCCGCGCTGCTGGCCCTGCCCTACCCGTTCCTGCGATCGTTCGGTTACGCCGGGGTCTTCGTGGTGCTGTCGGCGCTGCTCGGCGCGCTGGTCCTGCTGCCGGCGGCGCTGGCCGTGCTGGGCCACCGCGCGCTGAGTCGCGCGCCGCGCCCGGCCGCCCGTCCGGCGACGGGCTTCTGGCACCGCGCCGGCTCCGCGGTGATGCGCCGCCCACTGCTCTTCTCGCTGGTCGGGTTGCTGATCGCCGGCACGCTGGCGGCGCCCGCGGCGGGCCTCCGCATCGGGCTTCCGGACGACCGGGTGCTGCCACCGACCGCCTCCACCCGGCAGACGTACGACGCGCTGCGCGCTGCGTTCGCCACCGAGGCCAACGACGCGGTCCACCTGATCGCGCCGGACGGCCGGGACACGTCACCGGCGGCGGTCGAGCGGTACGCCGCAGCGCTCTCGACGGTGCCGGGCGTCGCGCAGGTCAACTCCACGGCGGGTGTCTTCGCCGAGGGCCAACGGGTGCGGCCGGCGATCCGCGCCGAGCGGCTGGTGAGCGCGGACGGCGTCCGACTGGAGGCCGTCCCGACGCGCGAGGTGCTGGCCGGGATCGACGTTCCCGGGTTCCTCGACCGGATCCGCGCCGTGCCCACCCCGTTCGGCGACGACCTGCTGGTGGGCGGGTACCCGGCCGAGCTCACCGATTTCCGGGCCGCGCTGGCCGATCGGGTACCGCTGGTCGGGCTGCTGATCCTGGGCATCACGTTCCTGCTGCTGACCGTCGCGACCCGGAGCCTGCTGCTCCCGCTGAAGGCCACCGTGCTCAACCTGCTGAGCCTCGCGACGATGTTCGGCGCGCTGGTGTTCGTGTTCCAGAACGGCGCATTCGCGGACGTGCTCGGCTTCACGCCGATCGGGACGCTCGACCCGGCGTTCCCGATCCTGATGTTCTGCGTCGCGTACGGGCTGTCGATGGATTACGAGGTGTTCCTGCTGTCCCGGATCGTCGAGCGGTACCGGGCGACCGGGGACAACCGGCGCGCGGTGCTGGAAGGGTTGGAGCGGAGCGCGCCGCTGGTCACCGCGGCCGCGGCCATCCTCGCCGTGTCGTTCGCGCTCTACGCGACCGGCGAGGTGATGTACCTGCAGATGATCGGGGTCGGCACCGCGCTGGCGATCCTGGTGGACGCGACGATCATCCGGACGGTCCTGGTGCCCGCCTTGATGACGCTGGCCGGCCCGGCGAACTGGTGGTTCCCGTTCCGCCGCCGCTCGACCGCGGAGGCCACACCCGACGCGGTGGCGGCCCGGGCGGACGCCGATGCGACGATGCACCGTCGGACCGACGTCCACGATGGCGCGGACCCTGCAACACACCGGCCGGTGCCGGTCTCAGGAAGATGTGACGACTACTGATCCACCCGACGACCGCCAACTCTGGGCGGCCGCGGCCGGTGGCGACCGGGACGCGTTCGGAGTGCTCTTCGACCGGCACGCCCGGGCGGTCTACAACCACTGCTTCCGGCTGTCCGGGAACTGGGCGATGGCCGAGGACGCCACCGCGGCGACGTTCCTGTCCGCCTGGCGCCACCGGAGCGATACCACGCTGACCAGGGCGTCAGCGCTGCCGTGGTTGTTGACCGTGGCGACCAACACCGTGCGCACCGAGCACCGATCGTTACGCCGCCAGGTCGCGCTGGTGCAGCGGGCCGGGCCCCCGGCAGCCGTTCCCGACCACGCCGACGACATCGCCGGCCGCGTCGACGACGAACGCCGGATGGCGGTCCTCCTGGCCGCTGCCCAGAAGCTGCCGCGGGCCGAGCGCGAGGCGCTGGCGCTCTGCGTCTGGTCGGAGGTCTCGTACGCCGACGCCGCCGCGGTGCTCGGCATCTCCGAGACCGGCGTCCGGTCCCGGATCAGCCGCGCCCGGGCACGCCTCAGCGCGATGTTCGCCGATTCACGGGGCGCCGAGACCCCCCGCGGCACGGAGAAGCCGGTCGGCACGGAGAAGCCGGTCGGCACGGAAACGCCCGCCGGCACGCACCGCTCGGCCGACACGGAGACGAGGACCCAGCGATGACCGATCTTCCCCCGCCCTCCCGCGACCTGCCGCCCGGTGCCCACACCGCCCTGCGATCGCGCGTCCTCGCCGCGACCTACGAGGAGGAAGCGCCGCGCCGTCGCCGGCTGCTCCCGCTCGCCGCGGCCGCGGCCGTGCTCGTCGTCGTGTTCGGCGCGATCGGCGTGCTCCGCAGCACCGGGGAGAGGCCGATGCCGACCGTGAGCGGTCCGGGAACCCCAGCCCCGACCGCGGTGGCGCCGACCGGCGTGGCGACGACCGGGGTACCACCGACCACCGTGGTGGCCCCGGCCGCGTTCGAGCCATTGTTCACCCGGCTGGCGCCGGGCTGGCTCCCGGACGGCGCCACCGTGGAGTCCCACGGGGTGTCCCGCAGGTCCGAAGGCTTCCGCGCCGCCGACCGGAGCGGGGTCGAGGTCGAGGTGGATGTCGAGCTCCTGCTGCGCGGTGGACGGTCCGTCCTCGACCCCGGGCTGCCGGGGGCCCGGCCAGGACCGGACGTCAACGGAGCGCCCTCCACCTGGGTGACGGGGGCCGGCAACGGCGGCGGTTGGCTCCGCTGGGAGTGGGCGCCGGGCGCCACGGCCGTGCTCCTGGTCAAGGGTGTACCGGACGCGGAGCGGGTCGCCGCTCGCGTCGCGGAGAGCCTGCGGCCCGGCACCCGGCGGTCGGTGGCGATGCCGTTCACGATGGTCCGCCCTGCCGGGCTTCCGCTCGCCAGCCACTCCGTCGTCGAGTGGGCGGGCGGAGGGTACGAGGCCAGGTTCCAGTTCGGACCGGGGACCGGACCTGTCCGAAGCATCAACGTCACCTGGATCCCCGCGCGGTACGCGACCAACTACCCGCCCAACGTCACGGTCGGCGGGCGTGACGCGAACGTGCGGACCGAGGGCGAGTACCTCGTGGTGTGGCAGCGCTTCGGCCCGGACGTGGTGGAGGTGCACTGCCGGACGCAGAAGAGTGGATCGGTCGATGCGGTGCGCGCCGAGTGCCTGCGGACCGCCGGGACGCTACGGCCGGCCGGCACGAACGAGCAGCCGTCGACGTGGAGCACGGAGCCCCTGCGCTAGTGGCGCGCCCGGGCGCCTCGCCGGATCAGGATCCCGCGGGGCGCCGTCAGTGGCGCGCCACCTCCCGCCACGAACGGGCCCGGCCCGCGACCGCGGTCAGGCACTTCTCCAGCCGCGGCCGGGCCGTGTCCGCGAAGAACCGCTCGCGCTCGGCGGCGTCCATACCGATCGCTTCCTTCCAGACCGAACGCCCGGCGATGAAGCCGGAGGCGCCGCCTTCGTCGCAGGAGATCGCCAGGACCTCCTGGAACTCCTCGAACGCGACGCCCGCGGAGAGCACGGCCCACGGGCCGGTCAGCGCCTCCGCGATCCGGCGGCAGCCCGCCGCGGACCCCGGGTACTCCAGCTTGAGCAGGTCGGGCCCGAGCGCGTCGAGGGTGCGGGCCGACTCGACGATCAGGTCTTCGCGCTGCCGCGCGGTCAGGTCCTCCCCCGGCTGCGCGTAGATGAGATTCTCGACGACGGACGGGATGCCCGCCGCGGAGCAGTCCGCAACGACCTGGCGGACGACGTCGAGCGCCTCGGCCTCGAGGTCGGGCTCGCCGAGGGTGCGGCTGCGGTGCGGGCGGTACTGGATGAGGAACTTGACGGCGTCGCCGCCCAGCTCCTGCACCCACCGGCCGTTCTGCTCCGGGTCGCGGGCCGCGCGCGGCTCACCGTTCCAGGTGGGACGCTTCTCCGGCTCGGCCGCGATCAGCAGGCCGCAGCGTGGGGCGAGCGCATTCGCGGCGTTCACGGCGGGGACGCCGATCGTCGGATCGAGCAGGATGCCGCTGGCCAGCGGTGTGAGGGCGGCGGCAACGTCGACCTTGGCGCGGTTCATGTCCTCCGGTGTCGCGTCGACGCCGACCGCGGTGAACATCCGGCGCAGCGTGTTGCGCTGGTCCATCGCGATGATCGAAAAGACGCCGTCCGCGTCGGCGATGTCGTCCAGTGCGGTGAACCGCCGGTTGGACTCAGCGGTGAACCGCCGGTTGGACTCAGCGGCGAGCCGCCCGTTGGACTCAGCGGCGAGCCGCCCGTTGGACTCAGCGGCGAGCCGCCGGTCGGCGTCGGAGGTGGCGGTGACCGAGTCGGTCGTCATGAGGTCCCTTTCGTCGGACTCTTCGAGGGAAGGAGGGTTAGGTAATCGATTACCTAGGCGGCCCGCCGGTGCGGCGGTGGAACGGCGGACCGAGGTCTAGGAGCTGAGGACGGACTTCGAGTGGTGCATTCCGGCGGCGTTCGCCGGAGCCCCCGCAGGGTGCGACCCGACGCCGTTGGCGGGGTGCGACGCGACGCCGTTCGCCGGAGCTGCCGCACGGTGCGGTCCGGCGCCGTTCGCGGTGCGGCCCGGGGTCCGCGGCCCGGCCGCGTCGGCGGAGCGCAGCGCGGCGGCGAAGTCGGCGACCGTGCCGGGGTTGCCGGCCGCCGCCCACGCCGCGAGCACCGCCGCACCGAACGCGCCGGGCTGGTCGAGCGTGCTGAACCGGAGTCCGGGCAGGATCGCGCTCTTGCTCGCCCGGATCCCCGCGAGCCGGAGCCAGCCCCCGGCCGCGACCGCTCGCCCGTACTCGCCCGCGACCGGCGCGACCCGGGCGAGGAGGTCCGCGGTGTGACCGGCGGTGTGGCGCAGCGCGGCGGCCCAGACATCCGCCGGTGTCGCCCCTTCGCGCACGGCGATCACGACGTCGTCGGCCTCGATGTCGCTCCCGGTGACGACCGCGCGGGACGGATCGGCGTCGGCCCACCCCGCGTCCAGCCGGGCGGTCGCGTCCGGACCGGACGCACCGAGCGCCAGCAGTACCCGGCGCAGCACCAGCCCGGCCCGCGACGGCGCGTTGACCAGCGTCGTACCGGGCAGGATGTGCCGGCCGACCTCGACGTTCGCCCCGGTCAGCAGTCGCCGCTCGGCCAGGGTCACGACCCGGGGGATCGCCCGGAGCAGCGTGTCCGCGGTCCCGCACGAGTTGAACAGGTCGTCGCTGCCGACCGCACCGGCGCCGAACGCCGCGACCGGGTGGTCGTGGCCGGCCACGCTGATCGTCGCTCCGCGTAACGCCGCCGGTGCCGCGTCGCCGCGCACGACGCCGGCGGGCTGACCCGCGTACCGCCGCTCCGGCACGAACGCCGGGGCGACACCCAGCAGGTCGAGCGCCGCGCTCCACGTCGTCCCCGTGTCCAGGTCGAGCAGGCCGGTGCGGGAGGCCAGCGACGGCTCGGACACCGGGTGCGCGCCGAGTGCGAACGCCACGTACTCGGGGACGTTCAGCCAGCGGCTGCCCGGCACCAGTTCGAGCCCGTGCTCGACAGCCCAGAGCAGCTTCGCCACCGTCCACTGCTGATGGAACGGCAACCCGGTGGTGACACTGAACGCGTCGCGGAACGCGTCCGGTACCCGGGCCAGTTGGTCGGCGCCGCGGGGATCGTGCCACGCGATCACCGGCCCCCGCGGCCGTCCGGCGGCGTCCACGACGACACCGGACTCGGCCAGCCCGGTCAGGCCCAGCGCCGCGACCGAGGGTCGCTCCGGTCCGAGTGCGGTCAGCGCATCGCCGATGACCGCGAGCACACCGTCGAGCAGTGTCTGCGCTTCGGTCTCGACCCGCTGTCCGGGTAGTCGACGCCAGACCGTGGGCCGCCGCCAGGTGCCGATCCGGCTGCCGTCCGCCCGTAAGACGAGGACCTTCGTGTCGGAGGTACCGAGGTCGACGCCGAGCAAGAGTCCGGTGGCGCTCATGTCCGTCCCGCCGGAGGTTGCTCGCCGGAGCCCCGCATCACCAGCCGCAGCGGCAGCGTGCGCTCCAGGTCGACGGCGGGCGCACCGGCCAGCCGCTCGAACATCGTCTCGGCGGCCAGCACGCCGATCGCCTGCGGGTCGTGGTCGATGACCGTGACGCCGGGCGCCAGCACGTCGGCGAGCGCGAAGTCACCGAAGCACACCAGCGCGACGTCGGTGCGCTTGCAGGCGTGCAGGGCCGCGACGACCCCGAGCGAGCAGCGAGTGTTCGACGAGAAGATGGCGGTCGGCGGCTCCGGCAGCGCCAGCAGCTCGGTCGTGGCCGCGCGGCCCTCGTCGGCGGTGTTGCGGGCGGCCCGGACGAGGCTCTCGTCGGCGTCGAGCGCGGACGCCGCGATCTGGTCGCGGTACCCGGCCAGCCGGTTGCGGGTGGTCGCGACGTCCATCTTGCCGCCGACGAAACCCACCCGCCGGTGTCCCTGCGCGGCCAGGTGCGCCACGGCCTGACGCGCCCCGGCGTTGTCGTCGACCAGCACGGTCTCGCCGTCGAGACCCTCCGGGCGGCGGTCGACGAACAGCACCGGGCAGGGCGCGTGCCGCAGGTAGGAGTGGTCGGTGGCGGTGGGCGCGATGATCAGCCCGGCGACGCGGCGCGCGAGCAGGTCGTTGACCACCGTGCTCTCGATCCGTGGGTCGCGCCCGGTGCTGGCGATCATCACCCGCAGGCCGCGCGCGATCGCCAGCCGCTCGATCGTGCCGGTGACGCTGGCGAAGAACGGGTCGGCGATCGAGTCGACGACGATGCCGAGCGTGTCGTCGGTGCCCTTGCGCAGCGACCGGGCGGTCGGGTCGGGCCGGTAACCGAGTTCGCGAACGGCGGCGAGGATCCGGGCGCGGGTCTCGTCGGCCACGCGGGGGTCGCCGTTGATCACACGCGAGGCGGTCTTGGTGCTGGTGGCGGCCATCTCCGCGACGTCCTTCAGCCGAACCTGCGTCTTCACCGTCTGCCGAGGAGTCACCGGGCACCCACTTTCGCCGAGAGTGCCTCGATCTTGCCGCGCAGTGCCTCGGCGCGCGCAGGGTCCACCCCACCGGCGAGTGGGGTCTCGCAGGACGCGGTGGCGGTGGCCACGCCGCGCACGACGGCGGCCCGCCAGTCGTCCCGCCCGGCGTGCGCCGCTCCCTCGCGAGCCAGGAGTTCCAGGGCGAGGCCACCGACGAACGAGTCCCCGGCGCCGACGGCGCTGACCACGGTCACCGGCACGGTGGGGATCCAGTCGAGGGACTCTCGCGTGGCGAACGCGGTTCCGGCGGCGCCCGCGGTGACCGCGGCGCGGCGCGCCCCGGCGTCGACCAGGGCCTGGGCTGCGGCGCATGCGCGGTCCCGGACGTCGGAGCCGTCCGGGACCGGCCGGACGTCGTCCGATGCGCCGGACAGGGCGGCCTCGGCCTCCTCCAGGTTGGGGGCCACCAGGTCCGGACCGGCGGGCAGCGCAGCCGCGAGCGCCCCCGGGGCGGCGTCCAGCACGACGACGGCGTCGCCGCGGTGGGCCAGCTCGACCAGCTGCCGGTAGCCGGAGGCCGGCACGCCGGTCGGCAGGCTGCCGGACGCGGTGAGCAGCTCCCCCGGACCCAGCCGCGCGGCCGCCGCGTCGAGATAGGCGTGCCAGGCGGCGGGGGGCACCGGATCGCCGGGTTCGTTGACGACCGTGATGCGTCCGGCCGCCGCCTCGCGGAACACCAGCGCCTGCCGGACCGTGCCGGGCGTCGGCACCGCGACGAGGTCTGCCCCCTCCTCGGCCAGCAGGCCGGCGAGCAGCGCGCCGTCGCCGGAGCAGAGCAGACCCAGCAGCGGAACGCGGACGCCGTGCGCGCGCAGCACGCGCGCGACGTTGACGCCCTTGCCGCCCGCCGACAGTTCGGTCCGGCGGGACCGCATCACGGCGCCGGGCACGATCTCCGCGAGCGTGACCAGCCGGTCGAGAGCCAGGTTGGGGTTCGCGATCAGCATGGGGGCAACACCGCCTCTCGCGGTAGGTAATCGTTGTCACGGATTCGGCCGCCGGTCCGATGCGGAGCGTTGGGAGGGGAGGACCAGAGGGCGAGCGGAGCGTAGGTAATCGTTGTCACGCCTTACCCAGCGTGCGCTCCGCCGCGCGAAGATGTCAAGCGAGTGAGGAGACGATCTCCGCCAGCTGCGACTCGGGTGGGGCGCCTGCGTTCACTGCGATGTGCGGGACCATCGGGGCGGCGAGCACGCCCGGGGTGAAGTAGCCCGCGGGGTCGGCGAGCTTGCCCGCGTCCCGGTCGGCGCCGCGGGCGGCCATGCGTGCGAGAAGCACCCGCATCGGGGCGGTCAGCCACACCAGCGTCGTCGTGGCGCCCACCGTCGCGAACCGCTCGGCGAGCACGCGGTACGCGTCCGCATCGGACCGTTCGGTGGTGAACGGGGCAACCAGGACCGCGGACGTGCCCACCGCGAGGCAGTCCTCGGCGGCGGCCACGATCGCTTCGTACCGGGCCGCCCGCAGCGCGCGGCCCACCGGACCGTCGAGGCCGGCGTCCCCGGTCAGCGTCTCGACCGCGGCGACGAGCGGCCCGGTCACGACGTCCTGGTCGAGCAGGGCGGCGTGCAGGGCCCCGGCGACCAGCCGTCCGACCGTGGACTTGCCGGTGGCGGGCGCACCCGTGATCAGAACCGCTCGCGGTCGCGGCGTCGGCATGGTCGGCCAGCCTAGGGCCTTCCGGGGGCGGGTGACGGAGCGTCCGGCGTCGACAAGGTGTAGGCGACCGGGCAGGCGGGGTACCGCGCAGCCGTGACGACAGACGACGAGCGGCGCCGCCGCCGCAGGCGGTCGCCCCTCACCTGGGCCCGCCGCCGCAACGACCTGAAGAAGCTCCGGACGATCGCCGCGAAGCTCTACGGCTGGGACGAGCTGCGGCCTGTTCAGGCCGACGCGATGCTGCACCTGGCCAACGGCGTCGACACCCTGGTGGTGGCGCCGACCGGCTCCGGGAAGTCCGCGATCTACCAGGTTCCGGCGGTACTCATCGACGGTCCGACGGTCGTCGTCTCCCCGTTGCTCGCGCTGCAGCGCGACCAGATGGAGGCGTTGGCCGACCACGGTGCGCCGACCGCCGTCGTGGTCAACTCCGACCAGTCCGAGAGCGAGAACGCCGCCGCGTTCGAGGCGCTCCGCGAAGGCCGGGCCGAGTTCGTCTTCCTCTCCCCCGAGCAGCTGAGCAAGGCCGAGGTCCTCGACGCGCTCGCGGCGGCGAAGCCGTCGCTGTTCGTCGTCGACGAGGCCCACTGCGTCTCGGCGTGGGGCCACGACTTCCGCCCGGACTACCTGCGTCTCGGCGAGGCGATCGAGTACCTGGGCCACCCCACGGTGCTGGCACTGACCGCGACCGCCGCCCCGCCGGTCCGCAGCGACATGATCGCCGTGCTGGGGCTGCGCGACCCGGAAGAGGTCATCGGCGGCTTCGACCGCCCGAACCTCTGGCTGGAGGTGTCGCGCCAGGTCACCGCGGACGGCGTCCGCAAGGCGGTGATCGAACGGGTCGCCACCGAGTCCCCGAGCGGCCTGGTCTACGTGCAGACCCGTCGCGAGGCCACCGACTACGCGGACGCGTTGCGCGAACTCGACGTCCCCGCCTACGCCTACCACGCCGGGATGAAGCAGTCCGAGCGCGAAGCCGTCCACGATGCGTTCCGCGGCGACGAGCCGGTGGTCGTCGTCGCGACGTCCGCGTTCGGGATGGGCATCGACAAGCCGGACGTCCGCTTCGTGATCCACGCCGGGCCGGCCGAGTCGCTCGACTCGTACTACCAGCAGATCGGCCGGGCCGGACGCGACGGCGAATCGGCCGTCGCCGCGCTCTACTTCCGCCCCGAGGACCTGCACATCCCCCGGTTCTTCACCGGTGGGACGCCGAACGAGGACCTGCTCGTCCGGGTCGGCACCGGCCTGAAGCACCACCGTGGGCCGGTCCGGATCGCCGCGCTCTGCGAGGAGTTGGACCTCACCAAGGCCCGGGTGACCCGCGCGGTGAACCTGTTCGAGCAGTCCGGTTCGGTGCTGGCGACGCCGGATGGTCCGCGGTGGCACGGACGCCGCACCGTGGAGAAGGCGGTGGAGGCGGCGGTCGAGTGGGCCGCGCAGCGCCGCCGGATCGAGCAGACGCGGGTCGAGATGATGCGCGGCTACGCCGATACCGAGGGCTGCCGGCGGCAGTTCCTGCTCGGCTACTTCGGCGAGGACCTCGCGGAGCCGTGTGGCTTCTGCGACACCTGCCGGGACGGCACGGCGGAGGAGACGCCGTCCGGTGAGACGGGGTTCCCGGTGCAGTCGCGCGTGCGCCACAAGGAGTGGGGCGAGGGCACGGTGATGCGGGAGGAGGAGGACCGGCTCACCGTGCTCTTCGACGAAGAGGGCTACCGGACGCTGTCGCTGGCGGCGATCCGGGAGAACAAGCTGCTGGTGCCGGTGTAGGCGGCGTCCGGCTGGCGGCTTACGCGTACCGCGGGTCTAGGTGCGCGCGCACGCTTCTCGTAGGCTGCGCCCATGGCCGACGAGGACCGGATCGCCGCATGGGCGGGGGTGCTGCGTACCCAGGCTGCGGTGGTGCCGAAGCTGGAACGCGCGCTCGCGTCCGTCGGGCTGCCGTTGACCTGGTACGACGTCCTGCTCGTGACCAATGCCGCCGAGGGGCGCCGGCTGCGGATGACCGAGCTCGGCAAGCAGGCGGTGGTGAGCCGGGAACGGGTCAGCCGGGTGGTGACCGAGTTGGAACGGGAAGGGCTGATCGAGCGTCAGGCCAATCCGGACGACAAGCGGTCGTCGTTCGCGGCGATCACCCCGGAGGGGCGCCGCCGCCTGCGCGCGGCGGCGCCGGTGTACTTGGCGGCGGTCGAGAAGCACTTCCTGTCGCACCTCTCCCCCGCCGAGACGGCGACCCTCGCCGCGGCACTGGGCCGAGTGACGCGGGCCGAGGAGTCCTGACGCGGCTCGTTGTCACCGAGTCCGGGTGGGTGCCGGGGATGGTTGTCGCCGTTCCTGGGCGGGTTCGGCGTGATTGTCGCCGTCCCGGGCGGACGCCCCGACGGGTGTCGCCGAGTCCGGGCGCGCACCCCGGTGGTTGTCGCCGTTCCCGGGCAGGCGCGCGAGTGGTTGGCGCGGATTCCGTGCCATTGCGCGGAGTCGACGACAACCATCCGACCGGGCACCCGGAGTCGGCGACAACCACACCTGATCCGATAGCTCATCCTCGGCGCGAGGCCAAGAAATGTGCGCACGCACGCACTTGACGCGCTCCTTCAAACCGAGCTATAAATGTGCGTGCGCACGCAAATGTCGAGCGCTTCCGGAGCGACAGGAGCCCCACGATGAGCACCACCACCAACCACGCCGCCACCCGCACCCTCGCCGGCGCAGTCCTCCCCGCCCCCGGCGTCTGGGATATCGATCCCGGCCACGCCGACGTCGCCTTCGTCGGGCGCCACTTCATGGTCACGAAGGTGCGTGGCCGCTTCACCGGCGTCTCCGGTGCGGTGACGATCGCCGACGACCCCGCCGACTCCCGCGTCGACGTCGTCATCGACCTCGCGACCGTCGAGTCGGGCAACCCGACCCGCGACGAGCACCTCAAGTCCGCCGAACTGTTCGACGTCGAGACGTACCCGCAGGCGACGTACAGCAGCGTCGCGGTCGACTGGCACGGCACCGAGGGCACCGTCGAGGGCAACCTCACCCTGCACGGCATCACCCGCCGGGTCCCGCTCCAGGTCTCGTTCGAGGGGTACGTCCGTGACCCGTGGGGCGGCGACCGGGCGATCTTCGCGGCGCGCGCCGTCGTCGACCGGGAGGACTTCGGGATCACCTGGAACGTCGCCCTGGAAGCGGGTGGCGTCCTGGTCTCCAAGGAGGTGAAGCTCGAGATCGACCTGGAGACCGTGCTGCGGCGATCCTGACGAAAGTCAGGGGTCACCGCTGCCGAACGGCGGCACCGGACGCCCTCCCCCGGTGCCTAGCGTCACCGCCATGATCACCCTCCGACATGTGACCAAGAGGTACGGCGACCGGGCGGCCGTCGACGACCTCACCGTGGACGTCCACCCCGGCCGCGTCACCGGATTCCTCGGCCCCAACGGGGCCGGTAAGTCCACGACGATGCGGATCTTGCTCGGTCTCGATCGTGCCGACGCCGGCGAGGCGCTGATCAACGGCGCCCGGTACCCGGAGTTCCGGTGGCCACTGCGGGAGGTCGGAGCGATCCTCGACGCACGCAGCGCTCACCCCGGCCGCACCGCCCGCGCGCACCTGCTCGCGCTGGCGCACAGCAATCGGATCCCGCTGCGGCGCGTGGACGAAGTCCTGGCCCAGGTCGGCCTCGAATCGGCGGCGGGAAAGCGCGCGGGCCGGTTCTCGCTCGGCATGGGACAGCGGCTCGGCATCGCCGCCGCGCTGCTCGGCGATCCGCCGGTGCTGATGTTCGACGAACCGGTCAACGGCCTCGACCCGGAGGGGGTGCGCTGGGTCCGGGAACTCGCCCGGTCGCTGGCGGCCGAGGGACGCACCGTGCTGCTCTCCTCGCACCTGATGAGCGAGGCGCAGCTCACCGCCGACCACCTGGTGATCCTCGGTCGCGGGCGGTTGCTCGCCGATGCTCCGCTGGCCGAGTTCGTCGCGTCCCACGGTTCGCTGGAGGACGCCTACCTCGCGCTGACCGCGGACGCCGTCGAGTACGGGACCACCCGGGAGCAGGGGACCACCCGGGAGCAGGGGGCAGCGCGATGAGCGCCGCGCTGGCTTTCGAGTGGACGAAGCTGCGGACGCTGCGCTCGACCTGGTGGTGTCTGGCGGTGGCCGCGATGCTGCAGGTCGCGTACGCGGTGCTGGTCGGGCTCGACGCACGGCTGGACCTGGAGGGCAGCGGTGGCTCGTCGACGCTGCCGGTGGGCGACGCCGGCCTGCTGTCGATCCAGTTCGCCCAGTACGCGCTCATCGCCGCCGCGCTGCTGGCGATCACCGGCGAGTACTCGACCGGCACGATCGGCGTCACGCTGCGGGCCGTGCCGCTACGCGGGCGAATGCTCGCCGCCAAGGCCGCCGTCGTGGCCGGCGGCGCGGCGCTGACCGGCGTCGTCCTGATGCTCGTCGCGGCGGTCGCGGCCGGCCTCGCCGCCGGGACACCGGCCGTGTGGGGCATCGGCGACCTGCTGGTCGACTGCGCAACGGGCGCCGGTTACGCCGCCGCGCTCGCGGTCTTCACGCTCGGCCTCGGCACGGCGGCACGCAGCGCCGTCGGAGGGCTGACCGCCGTGCTGGTGATCGCGGTGGTCCTGCCCACGGTCCTGCCCCGGATCGGTCTCGACGTCGTGGCCGACGTCAACGACTACCTGCCGGGCTCGGCCGGGGTCGCGGTCCTCTACGGCGCCGTGTCGGACGCCGCCACCGACCAGCCGTACGGGCCGGCGATCGGGCTGCTCGTGCTCGCCGCGTGGGCGGCCGCCGCACTCGGTACCGGCTACGCCGTCCTGCGTCGCCGCGACGCCTGAGCCGGCATCCGTCGCCGCGTCAACCGGCCGACGCGCGCGGCGACGGCGGAGCGGCGGAGCGGCGGCCACCGAGTCGCCGCCGCTCCCAGCCGGAGCATCGTGCCCGCCCATGGCGCTGAAAGACCACGGAGCGTCTGGTCGCGTGCGGCCTGGGCGGGGTCACCATGCGGAGACGTCGGGAAGGGCCACCGGTCGGGAACCTTCGGCCAACGACCTCGCGCCGTACACGCCGACCAGCGACGCCGCGACCGCTGGACGGACCGGTACCCGGGGCGGCACGGACGCAGTCACCGTGTCCCGGAACGCCGCGACGATGAGGGCGGACCCCTCCTGGCCGCGCGGGACCGTCGAGTCGCCGGTGAGGGTCAGCGGCGGCGGGACGATCGTCTCGTCACGCAGGTGGCCATCGTTGGCCCACGGCTCGCTGCGCCACCGCACCGACCAGGCTGCCTCCCCCGGCATCCGCAATGACTCGGCCAGGCCGCGGGTGCCTCGCACGGACAGCCAGGACGAGTGGCTGTCCGGCTCGCCCTGCAGGAACGTCTGCCGAGTGAGCGCGAGGGCGCCACTGGACAGCCGGAAGGCGAGGACGGTGGCCATGGGGCGATCCTCTGACTGCACCGGCAACGCGGTCACCTCCGTGGGCCACGCCTGGGTGACGTCCAGAACGGGAGACACAGTGTGGGTGCAGTAGGCCGTCGGCGAGATCCGCCCGCGCCAGTGTCGCGGGTCCCCGGTCAGTGCGGCCACGTCGGCAGGCGCGAGCCCGTGCAGGTAGTCACACTCGATCAGCTCGACCGCGCCGATCTCGTCGGCCGCGACGATCTGCTTGATCAGTCGCACGTGCGGGTGAGCGACGTAGTTCTCCGCGAACGAATAGGTCGCGGTCGACCGCTTGTCGGCGGCGATCAGTGCCTGCCCTTCGGCCTCGTCCACGCAGGCGGCCGTCTCGCTCAGGACGTGGACGCCACGATCGAGGAAGGCGATGGCCAGAGCGGCGTGCTGGTCGAAGTCGTTGGCCAGCACCACACCATCGAGCCCTCGGTCCAGCATCTCCTCCCATTTCGTCAATCGTGCGGCACCGGGGAACTCCCGTGCTGCCGCGGTCAGCAGGTCCGGATCGTGGTCGCAGAGCGCGCCGATACGAAGCCCCAGGCGCTCGCACCACCGGGCGAGCACCATCCCCCGCTTGAGTCCGACCACACCGACGTGCGTCACCGGAGCAGTATTCGACTGCACGAAACCGCGCACAACCGGATAAACAACCGGCCTGGCCGGCCGCTGCCACGACCCCGGTCAGGCGTCGGCGTCGGCCGCGAGCCCGGCCTCGTGGGCGAGCAGGGCGGCCTGCACCCGGTTGCGGACGCCGAGCCGGCTCAGGATCGTGCTGACGTACGCCTTGACCGTTCCTTCGACGAGGAACAGCCGCCCGGCGATGTCGGCGTTGGACAGTCCCGCCCCGACCAGCGACAGCACCTCCCGCTCCCGATCGGTGAGCGCCGCGATCCGCTCCCGGGCCGCCGCCGCCCGACCGGTGCGGCCGGTGTTCCAGGCCGCGATGACCCGCTGGGCCACCTTGGGCGAGAGGAACGCGGCGCCGTCGGCCGCGGCGTGCACCCCGGCGAGCAGCTCACGAGGGTCACCGGACTTCAGCAGGAATCCGGCCGCGCCCGCACTGAGCGCCCGGTCGATGTACTCGTCCTCGCCGAACGTCGTGAGCACGAGCACGGCCACCGACGGCGCGGCCCGCTTGAGCTCCTCGGCCGCCGCGAGGCCGTCCATCAGCGGCATCCGGACGTCGAGCAGCACGACGTCCGGCCGGTGCCGACGTGCCGCCTCCACCGCCTCCCGGCCGTCGGCGGCCTCGGCGACCACCTCGATCTGCGGATCGGTGGTGAGGATGGCCCGGACACCGGCCCGGATCATCGCCTCGTCGTCGGCCACTACGACCCTGATCACCCACGACCTCCTCGTGCGGTCCGTCCGGGGATCAGGTCGATCCCGGCCACCCGTCCGTCGGCGAAACACACCCGGTACACGTCCCGGACCGGGGGAAAGAGCGTGCCGCTGGTGTTGTAGTACTCGCACTCCGCGCCGGGTGGACGCGGTGGCTCGGGAACTTCCGGTCGTTCGGTGACCTGCAGCAGCGGAAGCAGCTCCCGGGCCTCCTCTTCGGGCTGGCCGACGTGCAGGCGGGCCGCATCGGCGGGGCTGAGCACCGAGCCGGTGGTCTCGATCGCGTACCCGCCGACGACGATCCCGACCAGCAGAACCGCCGCCGCCATCGGCACCAGCACGGTCAGCGCCAGGCCGCGGCGGGTGCGCCGACGCGCGAGCGCGAACCGTCCAGACGTCGCCGCCGCTGCGGCTTGCGCTCCGGTCGGCCCGGAACCGGCGAGCGCTCCAGCCGCGCCGTGTGCCGCCACCCCGTCCGGTGCCCCAATTCCGTCCGGTGCCCCAGCTCCGTCCGACACCGCCGCCCCGAGCGGGTATGCGCGGGACGCCGCCGGATCGGCGCCGGATGCTGCCGCCGGATCGGCGCCGGATGCTGCCGCCGGATCCGCGTCCGTCTGCGCCGCCTGAGCCGCCTGCGCGGGATCGCGGGGCAGCGTCGCGGTCACCGTGAAGAGGTCGGAGGCATCGGTGTGGAACGTGCCGCCGGCCAGCCGGACGCGCTCGGCGAGGCCGAGCAGCCCGGAGCCGTCCTCCGCGACAGGCGCGCCGGTTCCCCCGTTCGCCGTGCGGTCGACCCGCTCACCGGAGATGTGACCCGATCGGCGGACGGCCCTCGGGTCGCCGACCGGGTTCGACAGCACGACGGTCACGGCCGACGGCCCGACCGTCAGGCGCCCGGTCACCGCCGTTCCGGGCGCGTGCCGGGTGGCGTTCGTCAGCCCTTCCTGCACCACCCGGTGGAGCGCCCGGTCGGCCAGCGGCGCCAAGCCGAGATCCGCGCTCGCCCCGGCGTCCGCACCGGGCTGAGCAACCACCTGCCAGTCGATCACCAGACCGGCGCGCCGGACGCGGTCGACCAGCGTGTCGAGGCTCTCTTCGGCGGGCTGCAGCGGCGCGTCGGCGCCGGCCCGCAGCACCCCGATCACCGCGCGCAGGCGCTCGGTGGCCGCGGCGGCACCGGCGCGCAGCTCCCCGACCGTCTCGCGCTGCGCGGGTCCGAGCGACCCGTCCAGCTCGAGGGCGCCGGCCCGGAGCGCGATCAGGCTGAGCTCGTGGCCCAGGGCATCGTGCATGTCCTCGGCGATCCGCGCGCGCTCCCGCAGCCGGGCGCGCTCGACGACGAGCGTCTGGCCGCGCTCCAGCTCCTCCGCGAGGGCCCAGCCGCCGACCGCGAGCTCGCGGCGCTGGCGGAGGTACCGCCCGACCAGCCAGGGGAAGATGCCGCAGAACACGACCTCGGCGACCACGTAGTACGCGACCCAGCGGTCGGTGCCGACGACGATCGCGCGGGCCAACGCAGCGGCCGCGCCGCCGACGCCGATCGCGGCGAACGTCCGGAGCGCCGAGCGGGGCCGCACCGCGGAGCGTCCGACCAGGAACGCCAGGACCGCGAACGGACCGGCGAGCCACACGTCGACGACCAGCAGACCGGCCGCGAGCACCAGGGACGCCAGCGGTGCGATCCGGCGCACACCGACGGCCACCGCAAGGACCAGGCTCGCCACCACCAGCCCGTTGACGTACGGCCCCTCGTCGATCCGCTCGCCGTTGAGGGGCAGCAGGGCGGACAGCAGGAGCCAGAGCAGCACGTCCGCCGCGAATCGCCGCAACACCGTCACGGGCGCGACGGTACCGACACCGGTCGCGTCGGCACACTGCCGAAAGACAGGAGGTTGGCCGGACCGCCTCGGAGCTGGACGCGATGTGCTTCCCTGCCCACCACGGCCGGCGACGCGGACCGGATCGCGGCGCCGGCACCAGGACGGAGTGGGATCATGCGTGCACGCGGCATCAACTACGACACCGGTTTCCTGCCCGGGACCGCGTCCCGGCCCACGTTCTCCCCGGCCGCCGTGCGGCACCACCTGGACGTGATCGCCGGTGACCTGCACTGCGACGTGGTGCGGGTCTCCGGCGGCGATCCGGAGCGGCTCCGGGTCGCCGCGACCGCGGCGGCGGAGGTCGGTCTCGAGGTGTGGTTCGCGCCGTTCCCGGTCGATCTGCCCGCCGACGACGTGCTGCCGTTCCTGGAGCAGTGCGCCGAGGTGGCGACGGAGGTCCAGCGCGGCGGCGCCGAGGTGGTGTTCGTCGCCGGCTGCGAGATCAGCGCGTTCTGCGGCGGCTTCTTACCGGGCACTACCTACGGCGACCGGATGGCGACGATGGCCACGGCCGACGTGGAGTTCTGGTCGTCGCTCGGCCCGGTGATCGAACGGTTGAGCGGATTCCTGGCCCGGGTCGCGGCGGCGGTCCGCACCCGGTTCGACGGCCGGGTGACGTACGCCGCCGCGCCCTGGGAGTTCATCGACTGGACGCCGTTCGACATCGTGGGGGTCGACGCGTACCGGGCCGCGTACAACGCCACGACGTTCCGGGACGAGATACGCGGGCACCTGGCGCACGGCAAGCCGGTGGCCGTGACCGAGTTCGGCACGTGCGCGTACCGTGGCGCCGCCGACCGAGGCGGCATGGCGTGGCAGGTACCGCCCGGCGCCGTGCGCGACGAGGACGAGCAGGTGCGGTACTTCACCGACTTGATGGACGTCTTCGAGGCCGAGGGGGTGGACACGGCGTTCTGGTTCACGTTCGCCGGGTTCCACCGCCCGGACGAGGAAGACCTGGGGTCGTACGGGGTGGTGCGGTTGCTCGACGAGACGCGCTGGGAGCCGAAGGCCGTGTTCGCGACGATGGCCGAGCGGTACGCGCGGCGCTGAGCCCCGGGTCACCCCACCGACCGACGAGTGCACGCCGGCCGACCGGTGGCGAGCGGCCGGTCGCGGGCGCGGGGTGGGTTAGTCGGGTGGTGGGTCGAGGAGGAACGGCGTCGGCCGCGCACGAGATCGACGTCATACGCGGCGGCGTCGCCCGGCCGCCCGTCGGCGCCTCCCCGCCACGCCTTTGATGCAATACGCCCATGCGGTACGCAGCGATCGGGGACAGCTTCACCGAGGGCGTCGGCGACGCGCGGCCGGACGGCAGCGTGCGCGGATGGGCCGACCGGGTCGCGGAAGGGCTGAGCGCCGCGCTGGCACCGGCCGGGGAGCGCGTGGAGTACGCCAACCTCGCGATCCGCGGACGGCTGCTGCGGCCGATCGTCACCGACCAGCTCAGCGCCGCCCTCACGCTGCGTCCGCTGCCGGACCTCGTCACGGTGAACGGCGGCGGCAACGACATGCTCCGCCCGGGCGTGCGCCTCGACGACCTGCTGGCCCTCACCGAGAACGCGTTCCGCCGCTGCGCGGACGCCGGAGTGCGCCTCGTGGTGCTCAGCGGCGCGGACCCCACCGCTCAGCTGCCGCTCGGTCGGGTCGTCCGTCGGCGCGGGGCCTACCTGACGGCCGGCCTCGCCGACCTCTGCGCGCGGTACGGACTCACGTTCGTCAACGTCTTCGGCGACGACGAGATCCGCGATCCGCGCTACTGGTCGCCGGACCGGCTCCACCTGGCCGCGGCCGGGCACGCCCGCGTCGCTGGACTGGTCCTGCACGCGCTCGGGCACGGACCGGTCCCGGCGCCCGCTCCCCCGGCGCCGCCGATCGTCCGCTCACTCGCGACGACCACCCGCTACTACCGCGAGCACGTGCTGCCGTGGGTGAACCGCCGGCTGCACGGGACGTCGTCCGGCGACAACCGCGACCCGAAGCACCCGGTCTGGTACCCGGTCGCACCCGCCGAGCCGACCGCCACCGGCTGAGCCGAGCCGACGGCCGCGGCTGAGCCGAGCCGACCGGCGGCCCCGGGCTGAGCCGACCCGCTCACCGTGCCGGGAGGTCGGTGAGCAGCGCGTCCGGATGCGCGGGCGTCCGCACCCGGGACGCCAGCCCCGCCGCCACCACACACGCCACCGCGCCGACCAGCAGCCCGGCGCGCGGACCACCGAGATCGAGCACCCATCCGGTCACCGCGCTACCGATCGGCGTCGTCCCGAGGTAGACGAACACCCAGAGCGCCATGATCCGCCCGCGGTAGGCCGGCGACGAGTGCAGCTGGAGCGTCGTCGACGCGAGCGTGACGAACGTGAAGCCCGCCGCGCCGGTCAGGAACAGCGTGACGTACGCGACCGCCGGCGTCGGCGCAGCCGCGGTCGCCGCCAGCGCCAGGCCGAACGCGAGCGCCGCCCCGACCAGGTACGGCCGCCGCGGATGGCGGATCAGCCCGACGCCGAGCGAGCCCAGCACCGAGCCGACGCTCAACACCGTCGACATCGCGCCGTACGTCCCGCCGGACCCGTCGAACGTCTCCTTGGCCAGGACCGGCAGCACCACGCCGAAGTTGAACGCCAGCAGCCCGACGATCGCCATCATCGTCAGCGGAACCCACAGCTGCTCCCGCCCGCGGGCGTACCGGAGCGCGTCCCGGAGGCCGCCTCCGCCCGACCGCACCACCCCGGCGGAGAGCGGACGGACGAAGACCAGCGCGACGAGCACGGCCAGGTAGGACACCGCGTTGACCGCGAAACACGGCGTCGTCCCGATCGCGGCGATCAGGACGCCCGCCAGCGCGGGGCCGACGACCCGGGCGCTGTTCATCACTACACCGTTGAGGCTCACCGCGCTGGCCAGGTCGTCCGGCGGCACGAGCGCGCTGACGAACGCTTGCCTGGCCGGCGAGTCGACGACGCCGACCAGCGCGCCGGCGACCGTGATCCCGATGACCACCGGCACTCCTGCCGCACCGTTCGCGGCCAGCAGCCACAGTGCGGCGGCCAGCAGCCCGTAGGTCGCCTGGGTGACGATCAGGAGCCGGCGGAGGTCGAACCGGTCGGCCAACCCGCCTCCGAACGGCCCGAGCAGGAGCGACGGGATGCCCCCGACCGCGAGCACCAGCCCGAGGGACGCCGCCGAGCCGGTCAGCTGGAGCACCAGCCAGGCGACCGCGGTCTGCTGGACGAACGTGCCGCTCGCGGACGCGATCTGCCCGGCGAAGTACCAGCGGAACGGCGTCGACCGCAGCGCACGGAACGCCCCCCGGCGCCGCGCCCCGGACGCGGCGGAACCCGCCGCCCCGGTCCCGGCGGAACCCTCGGAACCGGCCGGACCGGCCGGACCGGCGGTCGCTTCCGGCACCACCGCGAGCCCGTCCCGATCCATGCGCGCCGCCTCTCCGGAGCCGGCCACCGCAGCCGACAACCGGCACCGACGCTGCCACCGCGCATCCGGGCGTACATCTGTCGAACTACTGCATCCGCCGCGGAACTCGTCACACCGGACGGTAGGGACGCCCGCCGGAAATCGTCCCCAGCGGAATGTGCCCGGCCGATTTTCGGTCTTGTTCCCGACGACCACTCAAAAGCGTCTTCCGCGCGCGGAGTACGCGTGCCACCCTCGGTTCCAACTTCTCGGGGGAGGAACGATGACCGAGGTTTCATCGCACGCTATTTCGCTGCACCCGACGCGCGGGTGATCCCAATGGCGCACATCATTACGGATAAACAGCTCCGCGAGGCACGAGACGGCACGGCGTGGCGCCGGGAACCGCTCGATCGGCGAATCGCCTACGCGAAACGACAGGGAATTCCGACCGCGGGAAATCCGCCGGAGGTGGTGGACGCCGCCCTCGAACGGCTCCTGGAAGGCTCCGACCTGCTGCCGGCGCTCTGGTTGGCCGCGGGATTACGGCGGGCGGACGCCGTCGCGCTGGTGAGGACACCCAGCGGCCCCGGCACCGGCTTCCTGGTCTCGCCCGAGCTGCTGCTGACCAATCACCACGTCCTGCCCGATCCGGACGTCGCGCACGCCTCGTCGGCGCGATTCCGGTACGAGGAGGACTCCGACGGCAACATCACCCGCGCAAAAGCATTCGATTTCCGACCCGATCGGTATTTCGTCACCAGTCCCGCCCACGAACTGGACTACACGGTCGTCGCGGTCGAATCCCCTACCGACGGAACGCCGGTCGGCGCGGAGTACGGCGTGATCCCGTTGATCGCGGCGACCGGAAAAATCATGATCGGACAGCCGGTCAACATCATCCAGCACCCGCGCGGAAGTCCGCGCGAGATCGCGATTCGGAACAATGTCCTGCTGACCGTCGACGGAACGACCCGGATCACGTATCTCACCGACACCGAGCCCGGCTCGTCCGGCTCACCCGTGTTCAACGACCACTGGGAATGCGTGGCACTGCACCACAGCAGCGTTCCCGCGCGCGACAGCGAAGGGCGCGAGATCGACGTCACCGGCGACCCGGTGACCCCGGACACCCCGGACGCCCTCCGGAAGTGGATCGCCAACGAGGGCATCCGCGTCTCCGCGATCGTCGCCGACCTCCGGGCGCGCACGTTCCTCCCCGACCAGCAGAACCTGGTCGGCCGACTCCTCGACCCGGTGGAGGACTCATGAGCACCGGTCTGGTCTTCATCCACGGCCGCGGCCAGCAACTGTCCCGGGGCCTCCGCGGCGACCCCGACCGCGTCACGGCGCACATCGCCCGCCGGAAGCGCGCGTGGCTCGCCGGTCTCTCCAAGGGGCTCGTCCTGGCCCGCCGCCCCCTCGTCGCGGAGAAGGACGTGTGGTTCCCGTTCTACGGCAACACGTTCGCCGACCGCATCGACGCGCACGTCGCGGCGGGCGGCCACACGCCCGACCTGGAGCGTGCCGCCGAGAGCCGCCCGGACGCGGCGGCGGCCGCCACGAAGGAACGGCTCGTCCTGGAAGCGGCGGCGGAACTCGGCTTCCGCGCCGACCGGGAACTCGGGTACAGCGACCCGGAGGCCGCCGCACAGGCCCGGCAGCGCCCCCCGACGGTGGATCCGGCCGCGGAGATCGCCTGGGGATCGGTGCTCCGGCTCCCGGTGGCGCGGTCGGCGCTGCAGTTCCTGGCCCGAAAGACCGGCGCCGCCGAGTGGGTCATCGAGGAGTTCCTCGACGACGTCGCCTACTACCTCGAGGTTCCGGCGATCCGCCAGGCGGTGATGGGTACCGTCCGCCGGGCCGTTCTGGAGGCGCGCGGGGCGCACGACGACGTTATCCTGGTGTCGCACAGCCTCGGCACGATCGTGGCCTACGACCTGTTCGACGACCTGCCGGCCGACATCCGGGTGCGCCTGCTGGTGACCGCGGGCTCGCCGCTGGGCTACCCGATCGTGCAGAAGAACCTGCGCCCGGCCGCCCGGCGCGGGCTGCCGCTCGTCCCCCGCATCCAGCCGGCAACCGACGTCGCCTGGCTCAACGCCTACGACGTGCGCGACTTCGTCGCGCTGGTGCACCCGCTCGGTACCCGGTTCCACAACGGACGAACGGCGATCCGGGACGAGGTGACGCACAACGCGTCCGATCCGCACTCGATCGCCGACTACCTCTCCGACCCCGACGTCGCCGGTCCGATCGGTGCGGCCATCGGCGGCGGCTGACGGGTCACAGGTAGGCCTTCCGGACCCGGAGCAGCCAGTCCTCGACGGCCCGCTCGTCCGGCGCGGAGGGCAGCGGCGAGCGGGCCGCGGCGAACCGCTCCCGGGCGTCCGCGAGCACCGGTCGCGCGGCGTCGGGGTCCGCGGCCACCTCCTCGCCGAACGCGCGGTACTTCTCCGGGTCGTCGACGCGCAGCGTGAGCCGTCCGGTCGTGTAGTACTCGTAGCCCTGGTCGAGCAACCGGAGCAGGTGCCGTGCGTGCTTGGCCTGGCGCTTGCGCATCTTCGACTGGAACTGGCCGGTGGCGAGCAGCCGTTTGAACTGACTGGCGGCGTAGCCGTAGTACGCGTCCCGGACGCGCGGCGCGCTGGCGAACGCGCAGCGGATAGCGACCAGCTCGGCGCCGAGATCGGTGCGGACCTCGTAGAGCTCGTCCGGCAGCCAGAGTAACTCGGTGACGGTCGGATTGGCGTCCAGGCACAGCATCGCCAGCTTGCGCGCCTCGTGCACGGTCTGGTCAGGATCGTGGCGGACCACGGTGGCGGCGCGATCGATCGGCGGGCGCAGGCCGTGGAACGCCTCGGTGGGGGCGGCGAACACGCCGAGGCGGTCCACGTCGGAACCGGCGTGCGCGAGCCCGTACGCCATCGACCCGACGATGCCCAGCAGCAGGGTGTTGTTCACGCCCTCATTGTGCGGCGGTGTGTGATTCCGTAGGGGGCACCCTCGGCGGCACCAGCACGCACCGGCTGCGCTGGAACGTCGTCGGCATGCACTTGTTGTTGTGGTTGCAGAGCGAGCGGGCGCCGGGGTCGGCGCGCAACCGGTTGATCAGGTCGGGCTCGCGGAGCAGCGCCCGGCCCAGTGCGACGAACTCGAAGCCCTCGGCCATCGCGGTGTCCATGATCGCCTTGTTCGTGATGCCGCCGAGCAGGATCATCGGCAGTTTCACCGCGGCGCGCACCTGGCGGGCGTCGTCCAGCAGATAGCCGTCGGAGTAGGGGTACTCGCGCAGGAAGCGGTGCCCGGCCAGCCGCGCGCCCGTGCGCACCGGCGCCGGGAGCACGGCCGCGAACTCCCGGACCGGCGCGTCCCCCTTGAACAAGTACATCGGGTTGAGCAGCGAGCTGCCCGCGGTCATCTCCAGCGCGTCCAGCGTGCCGTCCTGCTCCAGCCAGCGCGCGACGACGATCGCCTCGTCCAGCCAGAACCCGCCGCGCACCCCGTCGTCCAGGTTGAGTTTCGCGAGGACCGCGATCCGGTCGCCGGCGGCGTCGCGCACCGCACGCATGATCTCCCGCGCGAGCCGCGCGCGGTTGGCCAGGCTGCCGCCGTACTCGTCCTTCCGCCGGTTCAGGCGAGGGCTCAGGAACGCGCTGGCGAGGTAGTTGTGGCCTAGGTGGATCTCGACCGCGTCGAACCCGGCGTCGATCGCCAGGCCGACCGCGGTGCCGTACGCGCCGACGATCCGCCGCAGGTCGGCACGGCTCGCGGGTGTTCCCGCCAGCGTCGCCGGGCTGCCGGACCGGCTGGGCACCAGCACCGGCTGCCCCAGGCCGCGGGAGATCCCGACCGGCCCGGAGTGGCCGATCTGCGCCGAGGCCGCCGCACCCTGCTCGTGCACCGCGTCGGTCAGCCGCCGCAATCCCGGGACGGCCTCCGGCTGCCAGACGATCTGGTGCCGGTCGGTGCGCCCCTCCGGTGAGACCGCGCAGAACGCGACGGTCGTCATGCCGACGCCGCCGGCCGCGTGCTCGACGTGGAATTCGATCAGGTCGTCGGTGACCAGGCCGCGCCGGGCCCGGTTCTCGTAGGTGGCCGCCTTGATCGTCCGGTTCCGCAGCGTCACCGGACCGAGGCGGGCCGACGCGAACACGTCCGCTCCGACGGGTCCCGTCCGGTCCGGTTCGGCCATGTCCGCACTCCCTCGCACCGCCTGGAAGCGGCCACCGTACCAAGCAATTGCTAGGTCGGTGGCCGCATTCGTCAGTGCAAGCGGACGTCCGGCAGGCGGGCGTCGAGGCGGCGCGGCAGCCACCAGGCGCGATCGCCGGCGAGGGCGAACACGGCCGGCACCACCAGGCAGCGGACGGCGAGCGCGTCCACCAGCACGGCGGCCGCGAGGCCGAGCCCCATCTCACCCAGCATCCGGTCGCCGCTGAGCACGAACGATCCGAACACGACGATCATGATCGCGGCGGCGGCGGTGATCACTCCGCCGGTGGTGGCGAGCCCCTCGCGCATCGCGGCCGCGGCGTCCGCGCGGCGACGCCACTCCTCGTGCACCCGGCTGACCAGGAACACCTCGTAATCCATCGAGAGGCCGAACACCACCGCGAACACGATCACCGGCAGGAACGCCTCGATCGGTCCGGGCTGAGCGCCGAGGTTCCCGTCCCCGTAGACGAACGTCATGACGCCGAGCGCCGCCCCGATGCTCAACAGGTTCGACACCGCGGCCTGGATCGGCACCAGGATCGACCGGAACACGATCAGCAGCATCAGCGCGGACAGTCCGACGACCGCGCCGATGAACCAGGGCAACCGTTCCGACACGGTCTCGGCGAAGTCGATCGCCGCCGGCACCGAGCCGCCCACCGCGTAGTCGTCGCCGACGGTGCCGAGCGTGTCCCGCAGCCGGTGCACCAGATCGGCGGTGCGCTCGTCGGCCGGGCCCCACTGCGGGACGACGAGCACCGTCTGCGGCGCCGGCTGGTGCGGTACCACCGAGGCGACGCCCTGCACCGACCGCACGGCGGCGGCCGCCTGCTCCGCCGAGGCCTCGTCCGGCGCCAGGACCAGCAGCGGACCGTTGGTACCCGGGCCGAACCCCTCGGCGATCAGGTCGTACGCCTTTCGGGTGGTGGAGTCCGGCGCGTCGGTGCCCGCGTCGGCGAAGCCCAGACGCATCCCGAGCGCCGGAACGGACAGGACCAGCAGGACGAGCACGCCACCGACGAGCGCCGGAACCCGGTGCCGGTGGATCAGCCGCGCGAGCCCGCGCCAACGATCCCCGGCCGCCGGCGCCCCGGACCGCGACCCGGACGGTTCCCCGGACGGCCCCCCGGACCCGGACGCGCCGCGCCGCGCCGCCCGCCGGGCCTCCTGGCGCAGGATCCGCGCCTCCAGCCGACGACCGAACAGCGTCAGCAGCGCCGGCAGCAGCGTGATCGACGCGAGCATCGTCGCCAGCACGGTCAGCGCGACGCTCAGCGCGAGCGACTGGAACGCGGCCAGCCGCAGCGTCAGCATGCCGAGCAGCGCGACGATCACCGTGATACCGGCGAACAACACCGAACGGCCGGCGGTATCCAGCGCGCGCTCGGTCGCCGCCGCGCGCGGAGCGCCCTCCCGGATCTCCTGCCGGTAGCGGACGAAGACCAGCAGCGCGTAGTCGATGCCCACCCCGAGCCCGACCAGCGCCATCATCGCGGTCGCGTAGCTCGGGACGCTCAGCAGGTGCGACGCGAGCACCACCGCGCTGACCGCGCTGCCGACTGCGAACACCGCCGTGACCAGCGGCATCGCGGCCGCGAGCAGGGAGCCGAACAGCGGCACCAGGATCACGATCGCGGCGAGCAGCCCGATCCCCTCGGCCGGGCCGCCCGACTCGTTCGCGGCGCGCACCGCGTCGCCGCCCCACTCGACCTGGTAGCCGTCGAGCTCGGTGTCGATCAGCGCGGCGACGACCTCCGGGTCGCTCTCGCCCGGTGCACTCTCCAGCGTCACGGTGGCGAGTGCGGTCCGGCCGTCCGGTGCGACCGATCCGGGGCCGGCGAACGGATCGGAGACCGCGCGGACGCCTTCCTCGTCCGCGACGCGGTCGAGCAGGCCGCGGATCGCGTCCCGGGAGGCGGGTTCGGTGAGGCCGTCGTCCCGGTGGACGACGATCGTCACCTCGTCCCGGGCGGGGCCCTGATCACTCGCGGCGAGCGCGTCGGCGACCCGTTGCGACTCGCTACCGGGCAGCGTGGTGTCGTCGGCGAACGCACTGCCGACGCGGCCCGCGGTGACGGCGAGCGCGCCGACGACGAGGACCCAGGCGACGATCGCAGCCCAGTGGTGGCGCTGCGACCAGCCAGCGAACCGGCGGAGCGGACTACGGCGGCGGACAACGGTATCGGTCACACCGGCGACGCTAGGGAGCGCGCCGGGACACCACATCGGTCGACGATCGGCCCGGCAATCGCTCACCGACGTACCACCGTACGTCGAGAGGCGACAGTTCCTCGCCCGGCCGCGAGCCCGTGGTTACGCTCGCCCCATGCCGAGGTTCCCGGGGAGGGCGGTGCTGCTCGACGGCACGCTCGCCGTCCTGACGACGACCGTCGTCGCGGTGGCGATCGCCGCGGACATCGGCGACCACCGCACTCCCGGCGTCCTCGCGTACGGGATCGCGGTCGCCCTCGGCGCGGTGCTGCTGGCCCGCCGCCGGTTCCCCCGGCTGGTCCTGACGGTCAGCGCCGCGCTGCTCATCACCTACTACGTGCGCGACTACCCGCCGATCGGCATGCCGGTGCCGCTGGGCGCCGCGCTCTACTCTGCGGGCGAGGCGGGTCGCAGCGGGTGGGCGGCCACGATCTCCGTCGGGATGCTGAGCATCTCCACCGTCGCCCGGCTCTTCGACGACGAGGACCCGGCCTACCTGCTCGGGTACGAGCTGCTGGTCACCGCGACCGCGATGGCCGCCGCGATCGCGCTCGGCGACGGCGTCCGCTCGCGCCGGCTGCTGCGGGCCGAGCAGCGCGAACGATCCCGGCGGGAACGGGAGGCCCACGACCGGGAGCTGGCCGGCGCGATCCAGGCCGAGCGCCTGGAGGTCGCCCGGGACGTGCACGACGTCGTCGGCCACACGCTGACCGTGGTGTCGCTCCACACCGACGTGGCGCTGGAAGCGGTCGACGACGATCCGGTCGCGGCCCGCCGGGCGCTGGAGAACGTGCGGACGGCCTGCGACACCGCGAGCGCGGAGCTGCGGCGCACGCTCGGGATGATCCGTAGCGCGGACGCGCCGGGGGTGGCGGCGCTGCCCGCGCTCGCCGCCGACCTGGGGCCGGGCGTCACCGTCGACGTACCGGCCGACCTGGGTCCGCTGCCGCCGGTGGTGGAGGCGGCGGTGTTCCGCATCGTCCAGGAAGCGGTGACGAACGCGCGCAGGCACGCCGGTACCGCGCCGATCACGGTCCGGCTGCGCCCGGCCGGTCCGGACGTCGAGGTCGAGGTGTGCGACGAGGGAGCGCCCGGGGTGGCCGGGTCGGCCGGCGGTGGGCTCGGCCTGGTGGGGCTGCGCGAACGCGTCGCGCTGCTCGGCGGGCGCACGGAGATCGGGCCTCGCCCGGAGGGCGGCTACCGGGTCTGGGCCGCGCTGCCGGTGGGCGCTTCCCGGCCCCCTGCGGAGACGCCGCCGATCGAGGCGGCCCGGTTGGTCGAGGAGGCCCGATGAGCGAGGAGGCCCGGTGACCGGCGTCCGGATCGTTCTGGTCGACGATCAGGACCTGGTTCGCGCGGGCCTGCGTGCGCTGCTCACCCACGACCCGGATCTCGCGGTCGTCGGCGAGGCCGCCGACGGGGTGTCCGGTGTGGCGCTGGTGCGCCGCCTTCGTCCGGACGTCGTCCTGATGGACGTGCGGATGCCCGGCGTCGACGGCGTCGAGGCCACCACCCGGATCACCAGCGACGCCGCGCTCGCGGGCGTCCGGGTCGTCATGCTCACGACGTTCGACACCGACGAGCACCTGTTCGACGCGCTGCGGGCCGGCGCGTCCGGCTTCCTGCTCAAGGACATCCGGCCGGGCCCGCTGCGCGACGCCGTCCGCACGGTCGCCGCCGGTGAGGCGCTGCTGGCGCCCGCGGTGACGCGGCGGGTGATCGAGGCCGCCGCGCACGGGACGCCCGGAGCGGCGGAGGCCGACCCCCGGCTGGCCGCGCTCACCGGACGGGAGCGGGAGGTGCTGGCCCAGGTCGGCGCTGGGCGCTCCAACGACGAGGTGGCCGCCGCCCTGTACCTGAGCCCGGCCACCGCGCGGACCTACGTCAGCCGCCTGCTGACCAAACTCGACGCTCGCGACCGGGCCCAGCTCGTGGTGCTCGCGTACGAGACCGGGCTGGTCCGGCCCGGTTCCTGAACCGGCTCAGCCGAGGTCACGCACGTACCGGCGGGCCGGTACGGCCACCGTCGTGCCGTCCTCGGTGAACGCGCGGTAGTCGAACGGGCCGGCGTCGCGCCAGCCGGACCGCTCGTAGAACCGGCGGGCGCGGAGGTTGCCGTCCACGACGGCGAGCCACGCCCGCCGGTGGGCGGCTCCGATCACGGTCTCGGCGTGGCGCAGCAGCGCGGTGGCGACGCCGCTGCCGCGCGCCGCGTCCGCCACGTAGAGCTGCTCCAACTCGTCCCCGTAGACGACCGTGAAGCCGACGACCTCGTCCTTCACCTCCGCCACCGTCGTCACGTCCAGC
This sequence comes from Cryptosporangium minutisporangium, assembly GCF_039536245.1. Lineage (NCBI taxonomy): Bacteria > Bacillati > Actinomycetota > Actinomycetes > Cryptosporangiales > Cryptosporangiaceae > Cryptosporangium > Cryptosporangium minutisporangium. The sequence goes on from NZ_BAAAYN010000060.1 coordinate 36,905, forward strand.
CGGATCGGAACCCGGCGGACCAGGTCCTCGAACGTCCGGTGGGCCAGCAGCGCGTCCGGAACGCGTCCGAGGTGCGCGTCCGCCCAGCCGAGGTGCCAGACCTCGGCGATCGCACGCACGTCGGCGTCGGTCGCCGGACGCAGCACCGCGTCGCTCATGCCGGGCACAGCCAGTCGTCGTGGCCGGGATCCGGCGCGCCCGTCGCCCCACCCGCGGTGGACTCCGGCGGCGGGAACGACGCGCGGAGCGTGAACGCGGTCGGCGTCGGCCCGTGCAGGCGCAGGTGGCGGATCCGCGCCTCGGCGTTCGCGGTGGTCGGCCGCTCCCCGACAGGCACCCACCACAGCGCCGTGTAGGCCTCGCTGATGCGCTCGAACCATTCCCGGCGGCGACGCAGCACCGCGCGGTGCAGCTCGCCGAACGTGAACGCGGCGAGCGAATCCAGCGAGTCCCAGGTCGACATGTTCACGATGACGCCCGCGCTGTCGGCGGCGTCCCACTCGAACGCCCGGATCGCGGTCGCGTCACCGTCCTCGGTGGCCAGCCGCCACCGGAAGCCGGGGGCCGCGTCGGCGGCGGCGTTGACCGGCTCCAGCGCGGCCACGAAGTCCGCGAGCGCCGGGTCGTCCAGTGGAGCCCGCAACCGACCGATGTTCACCTGCGCCAATTCCCACGCCATGCCCGCACCGTACCGGGGCGGCGCACGGCCCCGAGTCGCGTCAGCGCACCAGCGTTCCGTCGAGGAAGGCGTCGACCGCGGTGGTGATGCTGGTCTCCACCTCGGCGGGCGTCGGACGGGACGGCGAGTTCGTCAGCAGCCGCATCTGCGGATCGCCGAGCATCGCCTGGTACAGCTGCGCGCCCGCGGCCCGGGCGTCCTGCACCCGAATGACCCCGGCGTCGTGCGCGGCCTGCAGGTATCGGCCGAGCACCGCCTGGCCGGACGCCGGACCGTGCTCGAAGAACGTCTGCCCGACCCCGGGAATGCGCTCGGCCTCGGACGTGACGAGGCGGTGCAGCGAGATCCCGCTCGGGTCGAGTACCACGGTGGCGACGAGCCGTCCCAGGGTGACGAGCGAGCCCCGGACGTCCGGGTCGGTCGGGGTGAACGCGCGCAGCGGCGCGGACTTCTCGTCCAGCAACGCTTCGACGGCCGACCGGAACAGCGCGGACTTGCCGGTGAAGTGCCGGTACAGTGTCGACTTCGAGCCGCCCACGACGTGCCGGACGTCCTCCATCGACACGCCCTCGTAACCGCGTGCGAGGAACAGCACACCCGCGGCGTGCATGATCACGGCACGCCGGTCCGTTCCAGGCTTCGTCGGCATGCACCCATGATCCCGCACGGTGCTGAGGCGGCGACCTCAGGCGGTGCGGAGCCACCCGCTGACACCCGGCAGGACGTCCGCGGCGAGACGGTGGATGGACTCCAGCGTCCGCTGCCGGTCCCCTGCCGCCTCGACCGCCAGCAGCAGGCGTCCGGCGCCGGTGACCTCGGCCGACCGGCGCAGCCGTTCGACGCAGAGGTCGGCATCGCCGACCGGGTGCAGGTCGAGCAGCCGGTCGGCGTAGGCGACCGGATCGGTGCGGCCGACGCTGCCGTCGATCCGGACGTACTCCGCGGTGCGCGCGAGCCAGGCCAGCAGCGCCGGGCGCACGGCCGCGCGGGCCTGCTCGACCGTCTCCCCGACGTACGCCAGGTGGGCGACGGCGGGGCCCGGCACGGCGGCTCCGAACGCCGCGGCGTACCGGTCGAGCAGCACCCGGTGCTCGGCCGGCGCCGCGTGCATGCCGAGCAGCAGCGGGAGGCCCCGCGCGGCGGCCAGGTCGACGGTGGCCGGCGAGGTCGCTGCGATCCGGACTCGCGGCGGACGGGTCGGCCGGGGCACCACCCGCACCGGCCGGAACCGGTGGTGCGGCCCGTCGGCGCCGACGGTGGCCGCGCCGGAGAGCCAGCGCAGCAGCACGTCGACCGAGTCCGGGAAACCGTCGGTGAACCGGGGCAGCCCGGTGCCGAACACCTCCAGGTCGACCCACGGTCCACCCCGGCCGATCCCCAGCTCGAACCGGTCGTCGGCGACCGCGGCCAACAGTGCGGCCTCCTCGGCGAGCGCGACCGGGTGGCGGGCCGGGAGGACCGCGGCGGCGGTGCCGACCGTGATCCGGCGGGTGCGGCCGAGGACGTACGACGCCAGCGCGACCGCGGACGGGCAGGCGCCGTACGTCAGGAAGTGGTGTTCGGCGAGCCAGACGCCGTCGAACCCCGCTTCCTCCGCGGCGACCGCGTAGTCGACGGTGTTCCGCAGCGCCTGCCCGTGGTCGTCGCCGCGCGCGTCCCCGTGCGCGTCGTCGACGACCCCGGCGAGCAGGAACAGGTCGACGGCGGGTGCGATCACCTGCAGATGAATATCACGTTCATCAGCTGGTGTAGTGCGCGTCCAGCAGGTCGGCGTGGCGTCGCTCGACGACCCGGCGCTTGAGCTTGAGCGACGGCGTCAGGTCGCCCTCCTCGACGGTCAGCGGACGCTCCAGCACCGTGAACTTCTTGATCGTCTCCCACTTGCCGAGCCCGGCGTTGAGCTGCTCGACGTAGCCGGCGATCTCGGTGTGCAGGGCCTCCGACCGGGCGATGTCGGCGAGCGACGCTCCGGCGAGGCCGTGCGTCGCGGCCCAGGCGGCCGCCGCGTCCGGCTCCAGGGCGACCAGCGCGCTGACGTAGTTGCGGCCCTCGCCGTGGACGACGATCTCGCTGGCGAGCGGGCAGAGCGCCTTGAACTGGACCTCGATCGTCTGCGGGGCAACGAACTTTCCGCCGGACGTCTTGATCAGGTCCTTCTTGCGGTCGGTGATCTTCAGCGAACCGCGGGCGGTGACCTCGCCGATGTCGCCGGTCCGCAGCCAGCCGCCGGTGAGCGTGTCGGCGGTCGCGTCCGGGAGGCCGTGGTACCCCTCCATCACGCCCGGGCCGCGGACCAGGATCTCGCCGTCGCCGTCGAGCGCGACCTCGGTGCCGGGCAGCGGTAAGCCGACCGTCCCGAACTCGACGTGGTCCGGCCGGTTGACGAACGACGCCGCGGACGTCTCGGTCAGGCCGTAGCCCTCCAGCACCAGCAGGCCGACCGCGTCGAACCACTCGGCGATGTCGCCGGAGAGCGGCGCGGCCCCGGAGATGAAGTACCGCATCCGGCCGCCGAACCGCTGCCGGACCTTCGCCGAGACCAGCCGGTCGGCCACCGCGTGCTGCAGCGCGAGCAGCGGCCCGGGCCGGTCACCCCGCCGCTTGGCCCGGGACACCTGACGACCGACGTCGACCGCCCAGTCGAAGAGGCGCGCCTTCGCGCCGCCCTGCTCCCGCATCATCGCGTTGACGCCGGCGTACACCTTCTCGAAGATGCGCGGCACGGCGGGCATCACGGTGGGCCGGACGGTGGGCAGGTTGTCGATGATCTTGGTGACGTCACCGGCCACCGCAGCCGCGTGGCCGACGGCGAGCTGCCCGCCGAGCAGGGTCTTGCCGAACGCGTGGGCCAGCGGCAGCCAGAGGTAGGCCAGGTCGTCCGTTTTCATCAGGCCCATGGCCTGGATCGCCAGGCCTTCGTAGACCCAGGACTCGTGCGTCAGCCGCACGCCCTTCGGGCGGCCGGTGGTGCCGGAGGTGTAGATCAGCGTTGCGAGCTGCCCGGATCCGACCGCTGCGGTCGCGTCGAGGACGATCTGGGGACGCTCGGCGAGCACGTCACGACCCCGGGCGCGCAGGTCCTCCAGCGTCACCACCCGGGGCTCGTCGCGCGGCGGCTCGCCGTCGATCAGCACCACACGCTCGAGCGGGGACTCCAGCACGAGCGCGAGGTGAGCGATGGTCTCCACGACCGCGAACCGGGCCCCGGAGTCGGTGAGGATGTGCGCGACGTCCTCCGGCGTCGACGTCGGATACACGGTCGTCGTCGTGCCACCGGCGCAGGCCACCGCGAGGTCGGCCTCGATCCACTCGACGCGGGTCGCGGACATCAGCGCCACCCGGTCCTCGGGGCGGAGTCCGAGGTCGAGCAGGCCGGCGGCGAGCTCGCTCACCGCGCGCCCGGTCTCGGCCCAGGTCTGCGACCGCCAGCCACCCGCACCGTCCGGGCGGCGGTAGGCCTCGCCCTCCGGCGTCTGCTCGACCCGGTCGAGGAAGAGCGCACCCAGCGACGCCGGGGCCTTGGCCCGCAGGTCGGTGAGCCGGGCTCTCTCCTCGGTCGGCGCCACGCAGGTGGCGGAAATCTGGTACTGATCGGACGATCCCACGCCTGGCTCCTCGCTGAATCACCGCGCAGGTCGGGGCGTGCTCGCCACCGGCCGCCGTAACTTACGACGCGTAAGTTACCGGTCGTTAAGTAGGCTGGGAAGCGCTTCGGCGAGAAAGGCGGCGACCGTGGCCGAGGGCGAACCACCCCGCCGACGACGCATGACCCGGACGGCCCGCGAGCAGCAACTGCTCGACGTCGCCGAGGAACTGTTCCTCGGCGCGGGCTACGAGCGGACCTCGATCGAGGACATCGCGCGGGCAGCCGGCATCACCCGGCCGGTCGTCTACGAGCATTACGGCAGCAAGGAAGGCATCTACCTGGCCTGCGTCCGGCGGGCGCGGGTGCCGCTGAACGAGGCGCTGCACGCCGCGTTCGAGAGCAGCGACGACCCGGTGGAGCAGTTCACCCGGGGCCTCGACGCGTACTACGCGCTGCTCGAGCGGGACGCGAACCGATGGCGGCTGCTGTTCAGCCCGAACGGCGTACTCACCGGGCCGCTCGCCGACGACCTGCTCCGCGAGCGGTTCCGGACCGCGAACCTGATCGCGGATCTCGTCGAGACGCACCTGCCGCACGTCGACCCGCAGCGGATCGACGCCTTCGCGCACGCGATCTCCGGCGGCGTCGAGCAGCTCGGACGGTGGTGGCTCGCGCATCCGGAGGTCGAGCGGGCGCAGGTCGTCGAGTACCAGGTCGCGTTCTTCATCCCGGCGTTCGAGGCGATGCGGTCCGCGCGGCCCTAGGCGGCGTGGTCCAGGCGTTGCACACCTCTGATCCCGTATAACGGCTCGAAGCGTGCAACGCCCAGGGCGCGGACGGTCAGCCGGGCGCGTTGGCCGTGGTGACCGGGAGAAGCGCGCCGGCGTCGACCCTGAGCTGCTGGCCGGTCACGTACCGGGCCGCGTCGGACGCCAGGTAGAGCACCGCCTCGCTGATGTCGACCGGGTCGAGCGTGTTGACCGGCAGCTTGTGCATCGAGCCGAACGCGGGCTCGGCGTCCTCCCGGGTGGGGTTCTCCAGATCCGGCCGGAAGACCCGGTACATCATGTCGTTGAGCAGCATCGGCGTCGCGATGTTGCCCGGGTGCACGGCGTTGACCCGGATCGACAGCGGCGCGAGCTGCAGCGCCAGGTCGTGCACGAGGCGGGCCACCGCCCGCTTGGCGTGGGCGTAACCCGCACCGCCGGGGCCGGCCGAGTCCACGGCACCGGGCATGAACGCCGCCATCGAGCCGGTGACGACGATCGAGGCACCCGCCCCGAGGTGCGGGAACGCCGCCTCCAGCGTGTTGATCACCCCGACCAGATTGGTCGAGACCGTGTCGAACCAGCCGATCGCCGGCACCGAGTTGCCGATCGGGCTGATCCCCGCGTTCGCGACCACGACGTCCAGGTGCCCTAACTCGGCGACGCCGGCCTGGACCGCGGCCGCCAGCTGCGCGCGCTCCCGCACATCCGCGACCCGGGTCACCACGCGGCGGTCGAGCGCCTCCACCAGCCGGGCGGTCTCGACGAGATCCGCTTCGGTGGCCATCGCGTAGGGCACCGAGTCGATCTGCGCGCAGACGTCGACCGCGAGGACGTCCGCGCCCTCCTGCGCCAGCCGCACGGCGTGGCTGCGGCCCTGTCCGCGCGCAGCGCCCGTCACGAAGGCGACTTTGCCTTCCATTCTCCCGGCCATCTCGCTGCTCCTCTACCGGTTACCGACCATTCTGGTCGGCAAAGCTACCGCAATGGTCGGACCTCCGTAAGATGAAGAAGTGGCGAGAGTTTTCCGGCAGCAGATCGACGAAGGCATCCTCAATCGGGCGGCGACGCTGTTCGCGCGCTACGGCTACGCGCAGACCTCGGTGCAGGCGATCGCGGACGCCGTCGGCATGTCCAAGGCCGGACTCCTGCACTACTTCCCGACGAAGGACGCGCTGCGGGATGCCGTCGTCGCGCACAGTGCTGCGCTCGCCGCCGAGGTACTGGACGCCGTCGCCGGCGAACCGATGGGGCCGGCTCGGGACCGGCGGGTGATCGAGACGCTCGTCGACCAGGCCCTCGCTCGGCCGGGCATGGTGTCGTACCTGGTCAGCGCGACGTCGACCGGGTCGGCCGAGCCGCTGGAGCCGGGCCACGAGCGGATCGGCCGGACGGTGTTCGAGGCGTTCGGGGTCGACGCCGACGCTGAGCCCGAGCGGGCGATCCGCGTCCTGGGTGCGGTCGGGGCGCTTTCGATGACCGTGCTGGCAGCGCACCGCGCCGGCAAGGCGGTGGCGTGGCGGCCGTACGTGGTGGCCACGAGCTTCGACGCGCTGGGTCACTGATCGCGACGTCGCTCGGGCGTTGTGCACTTCGGCAACCTATGACCGGCCGAAGTGCACAACGCTACCCGCGCCGGAGGGCGGGCCCACCAGGCGGCGGGAGTTGTCGACGGCCATCGTGTGGACCTCGTCCTCGGTGAAGCCGTTCGCCAGCAGTTGGTCGGCCAGCAGCGCCAGACCGTCCTCGACCGGCGGGTTGAACGGCTGGCCGAGGTCGCTGGAGAGCACCGAGTGCTCCGGGCCGACCGCACGGATGTGCGCGAAGAACGTCTCCCACGCCACCTTGCCGGTGTAGGGGGTGGTGAAGCACCGCTCCATCAGCGCGCCGCGGGCGGCGAGACGTCGCTGCACCTCGACCGGCACCCGCTGGGACGTGAACTCGGGGTGGGTGACGACGATCCGCCGCACCCCGGCGTCGACCGCGGCGTCCACCGTCGCGACGATCTCGTCTCCGGACAGGTGCCCGGTGGCCAGCACCATGTCGTGCTTCGCGACCAGCGACAGCACGTCGCGCAGCGCGGGCACCACCCGGCCGTCGTCGTCCACCACCGCGATGGCCGGCGCCAGGATCCCGGCCTCGGCCAGCTCGTCCTGGACCTGCGCCCACATCGGCGGCGCCGCACCGGCCGGTGCCTGCGCTCGGCTCGCCCGCTGGTTGGCGCAGTCGACGGTGGGCAGCCAGACGATCCGCGCGCCCTGACGTCCGGCGACCTCGACCGCGACCGGGTTGAGGCCACCGACCGACGCGTTGAGGGTGATCGCACCCAGCGTACTCACCGCCGGGACGACACCCCGGACCACCTGCGCGCGCTCGGCGGTCGGGGCGTAGTGGGACTTGAGCACGACGCCGGCCAGACCGACCTCCGCCAGGCGCCGGGCCAGGCCGACGTCGTCGATGCGGCGTTCCATGATGTCCGGCGCGACGTGGACGTGGGTGTCGTACGCACCCCGGACGAGGTGCCGCGCCAACGGGCTGGGGACGGGGTGCTCGGCCATGAGGCCCACTCTGCCCCCCGCGACCGGGCTCCCGCCTGCGAGATGGCACACCGGTGCTCCCGGTGGTGGACGCCGTGCGGTAGGACGGTGCCATGCCGACTGCCTCCATTCCGGACCGATTACCGCCGGAGCCACCCTGGACCGTCCGGGTGGCCCGGTTCGCGTCCCGGGCCGGGATGGCGGGTGTGCTGGTCCAGTGGACGGCGTTCCTGCTGTGGATGGCCTCCGACCTGCTGGGACACTCGTCCGGCGGCGTCTGGATCGGCCTGCTGTCGCTGACCGTGCTGGCCGGGGTCACGCTGGTTCCGATCGCGGTGCCGTGGGCCGGGGTGCAGGCCGCGGCCGGGCGCCCCGGTGGTCGCACGGTGCTCTGGGTGTTCGGCCCGCTCGCGGTCGTGGTGAATGCCGCTCTCTGCGTCACCGACCTGGTCCTGCTCACCGAGGACAACCTGTCGCTCGGCGCCCGTCTGTTCCCCGCCGCCGGCCTCCCGGGCGCGCTGCTGGTCCTGCTGGCGCTGCCGGTCGCGGCCGCCGCCCTCGCCACTCCGTCGGCGCGGCGCTACCTCGCGGGGTTCCGCCGTCCGGAGCACAGCCGCCGCGGACGCCGCGCGGTGACTATCGCGGCGTTCCTGCTGGGCGCCACGGTTGCCCTGAGTACCGCCGCCGCGGTGCTGGTGCTGCGGGCCCGCGCCGCGATCGCGTACCCGGAATGGGCACTCCCCCGGGACGACCCGGAGCCGTACCTGGTGGCCGCCGCCGTCCTCGCCGCGGTCACGGCCTCGGCCGAGTTGGTGTTCCTCGCCGCCGCGGTGACCACCCGGCGCACCGGCAGCCGTGCGATCCGCGCGCTGGCTTTCGGGCTCGGCATGGCGACGCTCGTCCTGGTGCCGCCCGGCGTCTACGCGATCGCGCTCGCCGTCGAGGTGGCCGCGGGCGAGCTGGCCGGCGACGCCACCCGATCGGCCGGCATCGGCGGACTGGCCCTGTACGTCATCGCCGCCGCGGTGCACGTACTGGTCGTGACGCTGCTCGCGTCTCCGTCGGTGTCGACGTGGGTGGCGCGCCCCACCCCGGAACCCGCACCGGAGCCGGACGACGACCGGCCCGCGGACGGCCCCCCGAACGCCGGCGGCTCACCGAGCACAGAGGATCGTCCGGCCACCGAGGATCCGGCCGCCGAGGATCCGGCCGCCGCAGAGAGGACAGTCCTCCCGGCCGGGGCCGAGGACGGAGAGGCGCCCGCCGAGGATGCGCCCGAGCCCGCCGGGCCGGACCGCGACGAGAGCCCGGCCGTACCGCGCGGCGAGGTGACGCCCGCCCGATGACCCCGGACGGTCGTCAGTCGGCGAGACGCAGGGGCACCGACCACACCAGGCGCGCACCCCGCTCGCTGCCGCCCTCCAGGCGGCACTCCCCGCCGAGCCGGCGGGCGCGGGTCGCCATGTTCACCGTGCCGTGGCCGGTTGGGTCGTCGGCGCTCGGCCCGACGCCGTCGTCGCTGACGACGAGCGTCACGGTGCCCGCGGCGGTGTCGACACCCACCTCCACGTCCGCGCTCCCGGCTCGGGCGTGCCGGGCGACGTTCGTGAGCGCCTCGCCGAGCACGGCCAGCAGGTCCGGGCGGATCGCGTCCGGCACCGCCGCGTCGAGCGGCCCATCGAGCCGCAGACGTGGCTCGAACCCCAGCGTGTCGGTTGCGGCGTTGACGACCCGGAGAACCTCGCCACGCAGCCCGCTGGGCCGGTCCGGCGGCTCCTGCAGGGAGAAGATCGTCTTCCGGACGTCGCGAATCGTGTCGTCCAGGTCGTCGACGAACGCGCTGAGCTTGTCGGCGACCTCGGGACGGCCGACCATCGCGCCCACTCCCTGGAGACCCAGCCCGACCGCGAACAGCCGCTGGATGATCAGGTCGTGGAGGTCGCGGGCGATTCGGTCGCGGTCCTCCAGGACGGCGAGCCGCTGCCGGTCGGCTGCGGCCCGGCTGAACTCGACGGCGAGTGCGGCGTGCCCGGCGAACGCCTGCAGCATCCGGACGTCGGCGTCGCTGAGCGCCGGCCGGCCCTCCTCCCGCACCACCGAGACCACGCCGACGACCCGGCCGCCGGACGAGAGCGGCACGAGCGCGCCGGGTCCGAGATACCGGTCCGGCGGCGGAGCGTGGTCGAGCGCGACGAACGGCTGGCTTCCCCCGTCGAAGCGGCACGAAGCGCCGTCGCCGGTGAGCAGCGCGGCACGAGCGCCGTCCAGACCGTACCGGCAGCCCAGGAACCGTTCGGTTCCGTCGCCGTAGCCGGCCCGCACCGTCAGCTGCGGACCACCGTCCGGCCCGCCGTCCGCGCGGAGCAGCAAGAACCCCGCGTCGGCCTGGGTGATCTCCGCCGCCTTCGCGACGATCACGTCCGCGGTCTCGGCGAAGTCGGCGCCGCGGAGCAGCCGGTCGGTGACGTCGGTGGA